>JBGTKH010000391.1:0-21675 GCA_041744735.1 Pirellulaceae bacterium
GCATATCAGGGGCACTTGGATTCAGCGGCTGACGACGCGCTCAAATCGTAACCGACCACGCCGTTCTTCAGACGCAGGTAAATCTTCCCGTCTGCGATGGCGGGCGACGAGCAAGGCAGCGGCCCGCTGCCGAACTTCTTGCGCCACAGTTGCTCGGCCTCCTTTTGACCTTCGGCGGTGGTTTCCAGCTTGTCGATGTCCAGCATCTTGCGAAATGCCGATTCTTCGGCCAGCAAACCGGTGTCGTCGATCTTGGCGCTGATCAGCGGCCGGAACTGATTCGGCGTGGCGGCAAAGCACAGCAGTCCGTCGAAGGCGTAGATGATCTTGTTGTCGGCCGCAATCAGCGACGTGTAGCGCGGCTGAGCAATTTCCAGGTACGTCATCCAGGCCGCCTTGCCGGTTTCGAGATCGACACAGGCCAGACGATTCTCGCCTTGCACATAGGCGTAACCATCAACGACGACCGGGCTGGAGCCGGGATCGGCGGCGCCTTGATACGTCCATAGCAATTCAGGTTCGCCTTCCGACAGGGAAAAGCAGCGCAGGCCTTTCTTGCGGCTGCTGCCGTAGGTGAGCAGCCGGTCGCCAGCGATGACCGGTGTGGAATGCCCGCCTTCCGATTCGACGCGCCACAACTCGCGGCCCGTCTTCGGTTCGACGCAGACTGTCTGGCCGTCGGCCACGTTCACGATGATCCGCTGTTGATCGCCGACTGTCCAAACCACGGGGCTGGTGTGCAAGCCGCTCTCGTCTTCCTCGCTGCCTTGCCACAGAATTTCGCCGGTCGCTGCATCGAGTCCAATCAAGCGGCCGCACAACACGACTGCCACGCCGTCGGCAACTGCAAACGACGACTGCAGAAACTCGTCCAAGAATTCCCCCGGCAACCGCGTTTCCCACACGTCCTTGCCCGTGGCCGCATCGACGCAGCGGGCCACGCGGCCGGCGCTGAGCACGTACAGCTTGCCGTCGATCACGGCCGGTGAACTCGATTGCGGGAAGCGAGAATAGATGCTCGGCCGCTGGTTCGTCCACAGCGTTTTGCCCGTCTCCGCGTCCAAGGCATAGACCGTCTCTTCGAAACGAAAGCTCTTGCTGCGTTGCAAATCTTCTTCGCGGCGATTGGCTTCGTATTCTTCATACTCTGCGTCCGACATGCCGGTCCGTTCTTCGGGCGCCAGGTACGGGAACTTCTTGGGCGGCAGTTCCGCGTCGTCCAGCCGCGTCTTCTTGTGAGAGAACAAGAAAACCTTTCCGTCCGCCACGATGGGGCTCGACCAGCCGCTGTCGCGCGCGGCGGGAATCTCGTCCTGACTGATCCACAGCGGTTTCAAACCGGTGTCCGGCAACGCATCGATTAACCGCGGGCCATCCGCCGCCACGCCATCGCGCTCCGGCCCGCGCCACTGGTTCCAATCCGCGGCCGAAGTGAAAGTTGTCGAAAGGAGTAAGCCGGTGAGGGCCGTCATCAAGCCAAGGGCTGGTCGTTGCATGGTGGGTTCTCTGGTGAGAGTAAGGTGGGCGTGAGTTACAGGCAGGGCGTCATTCTAGCGACTGACCAGCGACGCGACGAGCCCGCTGCTGGTAGTGGCACGTTTTGGTAGCCGAAGTCGTGAGACTTCGGAAGTGTCACACGTTTTGGTAGCCGAAGTCGTGAGACTTCGGAAGTGTCACCACTTCCGCTACGGCAACTTGTATCACTACCCCGCTGCTCAACTCATGTTCAGCGATAAGCGAATCATGTATGATATGTTGCAGCTAGCGTCAGGGCCGCACGGCTTGCACGAATCTGAAACATCGCTGCCATGTCCATTCTCAAACCGAGTCCGGATCTCCGCGATGTGAGGCGTCGGCTTCCCATCGAAGTTGTGCTTTGCCTATTGCTTTTCGGCATCGGCTCGGCCGCAGTCGCGCAGCAGGCTCCCAACGAAGCCGTCCGATTTCAGTGGCAACAAGCTCGGAATCGGTTTCAAGCGGCCGGCGATTTAATCGGAGAACGACGCTTTACCGAAGCTCGCACCATGCTCCAAAACGTCGTGCGGGACTTTCGCGCGCCTTACCGCGAAATGGCCGAAAGGCCGTTACCAAAGTTGGTGCGGCACGTGTACGGCTCAGGTTCGGCAGAAACTCGAGCAACGAATCACATCGTGTTTGCTCGCGCCGAATCGCGATCCGGCCATCGGTGAGCTGACCATCGATTTTCCTGCGATCGACGTCCCATAGACTAAGGCACCTGTTTTTCATCCCGCATCGTGCCTTGCACGTGTCATTTCTTTGTCCGCTCCCCCGACTCGGTTTTTCTTCTTTCGGAAATTGGGCGCGGACGGTTGCGAAATGAGATCGCCTCGCGCACAATGCCTGAGTGGCGAGGTTGACGCCAACTATGGGCTGGAGTTGCGATCCGGTCGGCCGCGGTATCCGTCCAATCAAAGACTTTCGAACTCGGAGAATCATCATGTTTACAAAATGCCTCGGCGTGTTCGCAGCCTGCTTCACGTTGCTGTTAGCCGTCTCGTCCGTCACCGCCGCGTCGCTGGACGGCTCGCGGCCGAATGTTATTTTGGTGATGACCGACGATCAGGGCATGGGCGATCTATCTTGCCTGGGAAACGAAGTGCTGCGGACGCCGAATCTGGATCGGTTCTATTCGCTGGCTACGCGGTTCACGGACTTTCACGTCAGCCCGACGTGTTCGCCCACACGCTCGGCGATGATGAGTGGCCGGCACGAGTTTCGTAACGGCGTGACGCACACGATCAATGAGCGCGAACGCATGGCGCTCAGTACGACGACGTTTCCGCAACTGCTGCAAAAAGCCGGCTATCAAACGGGCATCTTCGGCAAATGGCACCTGGGCGATGAAGACGCGTATCAGCCGTACAACCGCGGCTTCAGCGAAGTCTTTATTCACGGCGCCGGCGGCATCGGCCAATCGTATGCGTGCAGTTGCGGCGACTTTCCGCCGAATCGCAAAAACGTGTACTTCGACATCGTCGCCCTGCACAACGACAAGATCGTGCAAACCAAAGGCTTCTGCACCGACGTGTTTTTCCAGGCCGGGTTGGGCTGGATCAAACAGCAGCACGACGCCGGCGCGCCGTTCTTTGCGTACATTCCCACCAACGCGCCGCACGGTCCGATGATCGCGCCGGAGAAGTACAAGCGACGCTTTCGGGACCTCGGCTACGACGAAGAAACCGCCGGCCGTTACGGCATGATCGAGAACATCGACGACAACTTCGGCCTGCTAATGCAAAAGCTTGATGAGTGGAAATTGTGGGACAATACGCTGGTGATTTTTATGACTGACAATGGACAGGCCAGTTTGTCGGGACAGCTTAACGGCCAGCGCGTGCAGCTACACACCGCGGGATTCAAAACGGGCAAGGGTTCGCAGTACGAAGGGGGCACACACGTTCCGGCATTCTGGCGCTGGAAGGGTGTGCTCGGCGAAGGCGTGGACATTCCCGCGCTCACCGCTCACATCGACTTGTTCAAGACGTTCTGCGAGCTTGCCGGCGCGGAGATTCCGACTGACATTCAGAACATCGACGGCCGCTCGCTGCTGCCGCTGCTCGAAAATCCAAAGGCCGGTTGGGAAGACCGTCAACTGTTCGTGCACCAAGGCCGCTGGGGAAAGGGGACTGACCCAAACGACAGTAAGTTCAAAAACTGTGCCGTGCGGACTCAGCGCTGGCGATTTGTGAATAACACAGAGCTGTACGACATTGCCAGCGATCCGTACGAGGCCAGTAATGTCGCGGCCGACCACCCGCAGGTCGTCGCCGAGTTGCGCAAAGCCTACGATGCCTGGTGGGCCGAGACAGTGCCGCTGATGGTGAACGAAGACGCCGTCTACGCGCCGCAACAACCGCAGGCCGTGCGCTATGAAAAGCAATTGAAAGAGCGCGGCATCCCGGATTGGACTCCGCCGAAACTTTGATGCCGGACACGAGGCGCTGGGGTCAGTCGTTCAAAATTCAAAATTGCTGGGAGGAATATGATCCCTTCGGCAAAGCTCGACTCCCAGCAATTTTGAATTTTGAACGACTGACCCGTGCGTGTCGGCGTTCTGTCAACTTAATCGCTTTATCGAGGGCTCCGCATTGCCGCGATTCCAAGTCCAGCGATCGATTCACATCCAGGCAACTCCTGAGAAAGGCAATGCCTGGAGCGCCGCGCATCAGTTCGCCCGCTACAAGAAGCTGAAGCAAAGCAAGGCGAAGACTTTTGAGATCTGTAAGAACAGCCCTGAAGAAACTCCGCCCGCAGATTTACGCACCGAAATATTTTTGCCGCTGAAATGAGGCCGGGCCGCGAAGAATCAGAGGCGGTCCCGAAATCGGTTTTCCGCGTACAACGGCCCTCCGAGGCCGTCGACGATTTGAGTCTTCACTGAGTTACCGTTTTCTTCAACATGGGAGTCAACGAAATGCCTCTGCCGAAATTTGCGATCCTGCTCGTGCTTGCCGCCGGGCAATTCGCCCTCGCCGAAGAAAAGCGGCCGAACTTTGTGTTCATATTAACCGACGATCAATCGCCAGAAACGCTAAGCTGCTATGGCAACACCGTCTGCCAGACGCCGAACATCGACCGGCTGGCGCGCGAGGGGATGGTGTTTCATGACGCACATCACATGGGAGCATTCGTCGGAGCCGTTTGCACTCCATCGCGCACGATGATCATGACCGGGCGGACCGTGTGGCACATTCCCGGCGCGAATGGACCTGGGCTGAGCCTGCCGAAATCGTTCCGCCAAGAGGCGGCGCAGCAGAGCCTGCCGGCTGTGTTCAACCGCGCGGGTTACGACACGTTCCGGACTTGCAAGATTGGCAACAGTTACGAAGAAGCGAATCGGCTGTTTGCCGTCCGCAAAGACGCGACCAAACGCGACGGGACGGAAGCGGGCGGCAGCAAGTGGCATGGCGATCAAGTGATCGAATATCTTGAATCGCGCGAAGCGAGCAAAGACACCGAACCCTTTCTAATTTACTTCGGGTTCTCGCATCCACACGATCCTCGCCAAGCCACGCCCGAGCTGGCGGCAAAGTACGGGGCCAGTAATCAGGGACCAGGCGAGGCGCCCAACCCCGACGCTCCGCCGTTGCCGATCAACTACCTGCCGGCTCATCCGTTTCATCACGGGCATCCCGGGCTGCGCGACGAGGAACAAGTGCAGGGCGTGTTGAAGCGGCGCGACGAAGCGACGATCCGCAACGAACTGGGGCGCGAATACGCCTGCATCGATAACATCGACACGCAGGTCGGCCGCCTGCTCGACAAGCTCGCGGCGATGGGCCAGCTCGACAACACGTACGTCATCTACACCGCCGACCACGGCATCGCCGTCGGCCGGCACGGGCTGACCGGCAAGCAGAATCTTTACGAGCACACCTGGCGCGTTCCCTTCATCGTCCGCGGCCCGGGCATCAAAGCGGGCAGCCAGGCCAGTGGCTTCATCTATCTGCTTGACGTGCTACCGACGCTGTGCGACTTGGCCGGCATCGAGATTCCCGACACCGTCGAAGGAAAAAGTTTCCGCCCGGTGTTGGAAGGCAACGCCGATCGCATCCGCGATGTGCTGTACGGAGTCTACTGCGGCGGCACGAAACCCGGCATGCGATCCATCAAAACGGCCGACGGCTGGAAGCAGATCAAATACGACGTGCTCGAAGGCCAGGTGCGTGAGACGCAACTCTTCAACCTGACAGACAACCCGCGCGAGTTTCTCGTCGAGCATCAAGCCGCCGAAGTCGCCGCCGCACTGAACCACAAACCGGCCGCTGAGCAAATCAACCTTGCGAACGTCCCCGAGCACGATGCCAAACGGAAAGAGCTGGAAGAATTGTTGAAGCAAGAGATGAAGCGGCTGGATGATCCCTACGAACTCAATTGAAGCCGGTCAAGACACCGGTGGCTTCGATGGCGTGTACGTCGGCAATCACAAGGCTGTTCGCTGGCGCCGGCAGCGGCTTGAACGGTGAAGGCACAAAGAACGCAAAGGATGTACGGAAGAATGCTGTAGGACGGGACCATTGTCCCGTCCGAAGTCCGAAGTAATCAAGCAAATCAAAAAGACATGCTCGGGACAATGGTCCCGAGCTACAGTAATTCAAAACTCCAGCCGGCTGCGACCCACGCAGGGTTGATCCAGCGGCACCATTTGTCACGCGGGATGCCGGCATTGATTGGATTGCGGCCGATGTACTGAACGACGCGATACAAGTGTTCCTCGTCGCGAATGATTCTGTCGTAGCTCTCTTCTTGCCAGAGTTCACCCGAAAGATGGGAATGGATTTGCAACAACTAGTCGAGCACGGCGGCTATTCGCCTGAAGAGATCAGCGGCAAGAGCCGCGAGATTTATGAGCGGATGCTGCGCGAGTCAAAGTATATCCGCGAGGGAAACTTCGACGCGATTCATCCGGCCGACCTGCGCCGGATGTTTTCCATGTATGACGAGCTGTTCTTTGCCGGGGGTTGTCAGGCGTTGCTGGGAAGTTTCCCGCTGCACTTTCGCATTTCGCGGCGGATGACGCGGGCCGGGGGCAAAACGGCTCGGCGCGAGCTTCGTGACCCGCGCACCAGTTCGGTCAGGAAAGAGTACGAGATCTCGGTCTCCGCGACTTTGTTGTTCCAAACGTTCCACGACGTGCAGCGGCCGGTAACAGTAACGGGCATCGTTTGCCGCGACCGGCTGGAAGCACTGCAGCGCATCTTCGAGCATGAATTGGTGCACTTGATTGAGATGCTGATCTGGGTCACGTCGAGTTGTTCCGCGGCCCGCTTTCAGTCGATCGCTGGGCGGTTCTTCGGCCACCGGCAGCACACGCATCAATTGATTACGCCGCACGAACGGGCCTTTGCCAAGTTCGGCATCAAGGCCGGCGATCGCGTCTCGTTCCGCATCGACGGGCAACACTTCGTCGGGTTCGTGAATCGCATCACGCGGCGAGCCACGGTGCTGGTCGAGAGTCCTAACGGCACGCGGTACTCTGATGGCAAACGCTATGCAAAGTTCTACGTGCCGCTGACCATGTTGGAACCAGCCGGTGGCTGAGAGAAGTTGCATGTTTTTGAGCAGTGCTACTCGCGCTGCGGCACGTAGGTTGGTTCTCCGACCCGACCCGCGCCCATGTCGACACGTTGTCGCACTTTTCTAATCGCGTTTCGGCGGCTGGTCTGTGGGTTCGATCTCTCCACGCAATACCCGGGCTCCCATGCCGGTCAGCCAGAGATAATGATCGCTTGGCAGGTCCTCGTATGTGACGAAGCGGCTCTCGCCCGCCGGCGGCGAGTTGGTGCATTTGAAAATCGCGGTACCCTCGTCCATTTCGTCGAACATCGCCTGATAGATCATGCTTGCTCCGGCTTGCTTGGCCTGGACATACTGAGTCCACAGGAAGCGGCCTTCAAGACGCGGAATTTGGTTGAGCGGGAATTCAGGCTTCATGTTATGCCAGCTAAATCCGGGGAAGACCACCGGCATGTACTCTTTGTCGTGTTGCGTGCACCACTCGATGTCCGGCTTCCAGCGCCGCTGGGCGTGGTCGATCGCGGAAGGCGGCGACGTGTATCGCCCGACGGTCCACGGGCTGATGATATCGGCCAAGTGAATGATGTTGTGCAGTTTCGCGTCGGCCACGCTGTCGCCATCGAGTGTCCGCCAGCCGGTCGGCACGCCGAGCATCACCGTGCAGCCGCCGTAATCCGGGTCGTGCTTAAGGAACCGAATCAGCGTCTCGCATTCCGCCAGTGTGTATCTGCGGCCGTCGTTGAATCCCACGCCCCATACCGCGACGACCGGTTTACCGCCGTGATGCAGGTACGCACGATCGTTCTGGTCCCGGCCGATCCGCATTCGATCGACTAAGTGTTTCCAATCGTCGATCACTCTTGGTATCTGTCCGGCTTGCAAACCCGACAGGTCGTACATCACGGCATAGGCGCGCCCGAAGTGGTTCGCTCCCTCGCGGCAGTGTGTCAGCACAGTGTTGCAGTGGTTCAGGTTCCGCGGTTGACTTGTCTCGACCGCGAAACGCTGTACGAACGCTCCATCAATTCCGTATTCCCGCATCCACTGAAAATGCCGCAGCACGGTTTTACGACTGTGTGAACTGAAGACATGCGCCACCGATCCATCGGCGTGCCGAAAACTGGTGGGGAACTTTTCATCGTTGTCAAACTCGCTGACGTCGGGCCAGAGATCGATCGAACAACGCCCCGGCTCGAAGCGGCCACCTCGTTGATAGTGCGCCCAGCCGCGTTCGGCTCCGTCGCCGGAAGCAGTGAACCAACCTTGGTATCCGCACATGACTTTGCCATGCAGCGTGGAGGGATCAACACCAGGTGTGGACTGGCCGGCGTATGGCTGCAGCCGGGCCACGACGTCGCCTTGGCTCGAAATCTGAGCGTGAAGCGATGCCGCGACATAGAAGCAAGCTGCCCATGACCAAGCAGCATAGCGCACGGCGAAGAATCTCATCGGATTTATGACCTTGCATCGAGCCCTTGGCCGCGCTACACTTCACCCACCTCAGGCGGCGCGGGCGGTTTGTAGAATTTTGCCAGATCGATGCCGCCCTTTTGTTCTTCTTCCAGCAACTTCAGCCGGTTTTCGATTCGCTCCAGCCGACGTAGGATTTGCGGGATCAGTTGCGGGACCTCGTCGGGCGGCTTGGGGCGCGGCACGATGGGATAGCCGAGTTGACGCTGTAGGGCGGAGAACAAGTACAGCGGGTCTTTGCGGCGGTTTGCCAATGCGATGCGGCCTTCCTTTTCGCCGAACAGGATGGGCTTGAGCGGCTTGTCGTCGTCCTTCCGTCCTCCCTTCACGCGCGTCACATAGTATTGGCTGCGGACGAAAATCATGTCGGCCACGTCCAGGATGCCGATCTGTCGCCGCACTTCCAGAATCCACTTGCGCCAATCGTCGCTGAAAATCTGGTCCTGCGAAATGGCCTTCAACCCCGGGTCGTATCTCAGGCGGTTGCGCGAGAGCGTTTCGAATTGATACAGAAACACCCCCTGCGGCGTCGGCGATTCGGCGCGATAGGTGGCTTCGTAACGCAGTACTTCGACGGCCACTCGCATGTCAAAGCGGCCGCGTTCGCTTTCCGCCTCTTGAATGATGTAAGCTTGAAAGGGCGTGAAGTAATGCGCCAGTTTCACCATCGCGGGGGCGAACATGCCGGAGTGCTTGAGTTCGCTGAGTAGGTAATCGAGCGCCATCGGCAGCTTGGTCGTCGCCAGCACCTCGTCACGGATTTGCTGGAACAAATCCTGCAGCGGCACGTTCTCGGGCAGGCGTTCGCTGAGCACGCGGTACATGTAGGCTTGCTCGATGTATTCTTCGCGCGACAACATGCTGTATCACTCCGTCACTCCGCCAGAGACCTGTCGGCGCCGTTGTTTCCCACGCCGTGTTTCAGCACGTCGTCCAGAAACTTCAGTGCCTTCAACCGCGCCTGCTCATCCAGAAACGCCGTGATGTGCCCTTTGCCTGGAACGACATACATCTCGGTACGAACGCCGACGCCGTGTAATTGTTTTATCAGCGCCTCGGGACTGATGCGCGGCACCAACTGATCATCCTCGCCGTGAAAGAAGAAAACGGGTGGGTCGTCCTTGGAAACGAAGCTGGTGGGCGACGCTAAGCGATACGCTTCGGGTTTCTCGCGGCGGCTGCCTCCTAGAAAAAACGCCAATGCATTGCTTTCCGCAGGAATGTACTCAAAATTGCACGGCGCGCCGCCCGCCACCACCGCTTGCAGCCGCGTACTGGGAGCGTCTTTCTCCTCGGCCGCAAGTCCTTCCAAACCGGCCGCCGCATCGGTCACTCCTAGCAAGCAAACCAAATGTCCGCCGGCCGAATACCCGTAGCCAGCGATGCGCGACGGATCGATCTTGTATGTTTCCGCATTGCGCCGCATCCAGCGCACCGCTTCCTTGCAATCCTCGATTTGCGCTGGAAACTTATCCAGCGGCGCGAGGCGATATTGAATCGATACCACCGTGTAGCCGTTCTCCGCCATGGTCAGCGCGTGCCGAGCCATGTGCCATTTCGCACCCGACATCCAACCTCCGCCATGTACCATCAACACGCCCGGAAACGGCCCGTCACCGCGCGGAACGTAGATGTCAGCCCGCAAATCCTGTTCGCCGCGTGTCGCGTAGGTCACATCGCGAACGACGTCGAGTTTCTCGTCCGCGCGGATTGGGCCCGCGACGTTCATCGCCGCCGACAACAGCACCGCGGCGCCTGCCCGCACAACCGTCAAAGCTGAAAATCGCATGCGTAATCCCAGTCAAATGAACAAAAACTGTCACTGGCGGCCCCGGCTCGATGGTCTATCATAGTCGTTGAAGCCGAGGCCAGACAATTGGTTTCGCAACCGTTAAGGAAACACGGCGACCGTACTTGTTAGGGCTTATTCACGGATGCGTAATCAATTGGACGTAGTCTGGTGGTCCGAGGGAGATCGTGACCGCGGAAACCAAGTACCTGTACGTGACCGTGCCGAGTTGCTGATAACCTGGTAAAATGCTGTTACAACCCTTTGATTGGGAGACGGCGACAACATGAATCAACTCGCGCAAGAAGTGGACGAAAAACTACGGACGCTCGATCCGGACCGCGCCCGAAAACTTGAGTCGCTTGTCCGCGACGCTCTCCAGCGGGCCGCGCAAGTAGAGCCAAGCGATTCAGCATCTCGCTGGCCTGATGGGTACTTCGAGCAGACGGCGGGCGCTTTGGCGAGTGAGCAATTTGAACGGCCGCCCCAAGGCGAGTTGCCCGTCCGGGATGATTGGTAATGCCGTACCTGCTCGATACCAACGTTTGGATTCACTATTTGAAGCAGCCGGGCAGTCCGATTCGCTCGAAACTTGCGGCTTTGCAACCGGACGATATCATTACCTGTTCAATCGTACGCAGCGAACTGTTGCACGGAGCCCAGAAATACGGAAACCGCAACCGCCGTGTTGCGACTGTGAACCAGACGCTGGCACCCTTCCGGTCCGTTCCGTTCGATGACGCAGATGCAGCCGAGTACGCAAGAATCCGTCACCAGTTGGAAACGGCGGGAATCGTCATCGGCCCGTTGGACTTACAGATTGCAGCCATCTGCGTGCATCATGGATTTACGCTGGTGACCAGCAACGTCGGCGAATTCTCGCGGGTTCAGGGGTTGATGGTGGAAGATTGGTTAAGCCCCACCACGTCGCCTTGATTCCGTTCATGACCGTGCTGCTTGATGACAACATCGCGGAAACGGACTCTTGCGTGCGTCGGCCCCTCGCCGGTCAGCAACTTCGCGGCGGATATGCCCTGCATTTTGTTAGACGGATCGGGTTGGACGCCGGCCAGTTCGAAAATCGTCGGCGCGACGTCGATGTGGAGCGAAACGAATGTGTGACTGGTGGCCCCCGCGCGTTGCTCTATAATGGTTGTTGAAGTTGAACCCAGACAATCGGCTTCAACTGGTTCATTCACTTTAACTTGGGAGCAGGCCTGTGGCTCGTGGATTTTCGACCGTGCAAGCCGCAGTCGATGCGATCGCTCGCGGCGAGGTGATTATCGTCGTCGACGCGGAGGACCGCGAGAACGAAGGCGACTTTATCTGTGCCGCCGAAAAGGCGACAACCGAAAACGTCAACTTCGTGATGAACGGCCGCGGCGAATTCTGTATGCCGGTGTTGCCCGACGTGTGCCGGCGGCTGGATCTGTCGCCGATTGTGGACTCGAACACCGCGCCGTTGGGCACCGGATTCGTAACTCCGCTGGACCACTGCACAGTCAAAACCGGCATCACGGCCGAAGAACGGGCGCGGACGGTGCGCGCCATCATCGACCCGAATTCGACGGTCAGCGATTTCGTGCGGCCCGGACACGTGCACCCGCTGCTGGCCAAAGAGGGAGGTGTGTTGCGGCGCGCCGGGCACACGGAGGCGGCGGTCGATTTGGCGCGCATGGCCGGCCTGGCACCGGCGGGCGTGCTGGGTGAGATCCTCGACGAAACGGGGAACCGGGCCAGTCGCGACCAGTTGTTTAAGTTGGCCACGAAGCATGGCTTGGAAATCCTTTCGATCGAGCAACTGATCGCTCACCGCCGCGTTAGCGAGAAGCTCGTGTCGCGAGTGGCCGAGGCCAGCCTGCCCACGAAGTACGGCAAATTTCACATCATCGTGTATGACGTCAAATACGAATCTCAGGAACCGGTGGCCTTGGTCATGGGCGATTTGGTCGAAGCCAAACAGCCGCCGTTGGTGCGCATGCATTCAAGCTGCTTCACCGGAGACCTCGTCAATTCGCTGCGCTGCGACTGCGGCGACCAACTTCAGATGGCTTTGGAGATGATCAGCAGCGAAGGAGTCGGGGCGCTGGTCTATCTGCCGCAGGAAGGCCGCGGCATCGGGCTGGCCGAAAAGATCAAAGCCTACGCGCTGCAAGAGAAGGGCATGGACACAGTCGAGGCGAACAAGGCGCTGGGCTACAAGGCCGACATGCGTGACTATGGCGTCGGGATTCAGGTGCTCAAAGATCTCGGCCTCACCCGCGTGCGGTTGCTGACCAACAACCCCAAAAAGACCGAAGCCGTGATCTTCAGCGGCTTCGACCTGCACGTGGTCGATCAAGTCCCGATTCAGCCGCCCGTGAACGAACACAACGCGCAATACCTGGCCACCAAGCGCGACAAGCTGGGGCATAAGTTGCTGGAGGATGTGTAACAATTTACCGATCGTCTGACATTCGGCTGCCCATTTATTCCCAATTCCGCTTCTCCGCACACGGCTGCATCTACCCAATCGGCGGCCGAATCAACGCAAAATCCAACGGCCGCTTGTCAAAGTCGTGATCCGGGTCAGGTACATAACGGGTAATCGAAAGCCACTACGGCCGATAACCACCGGACGACGCGGAACTTGAAGGCCGGCGACCGGGTGGTTGCGATTTCATTGAACCTAGTCTAGTGCACTGTCAGCCCTGCATTGATGAGTAGCCGAAGTCGCCAGACTTTGGCCGGAGTTGTCGCCAGACTTTGGCCGGAGTTGTCGCCAGACTTTGGCCGGAGTTCGGGAAAACCAAACTCTGGCGAGTTCGGCTACATTCATCAGTTTACTATTGTCCAAACAATGTTCAGCCGCCGCACGTAGGCCAACGTGAGCCGGTTGGGCGCGGCAGCGGGTTGGCCAGCGCCGCTTGTGCCTCGCGCGCTTTCAGCACGTCGTCCACTAACACGAATTGTGATAAGATGTGGACCGCCGAACGGGCCAACAAGGGAGTAGTAGTTATCGCTCGGGTCAATGGACCCAAGCTACGACTTTTCCATAGGAATACGAACGAGGGAAACATGAAGAAGGAAGAAATCTTGACCAAACTGGCCGCGAAAGAAATCAGCGTCGAGGAGGCGACTCGCCTGCTCGAACAGTTCGAGGGTCCCAAGCGCGGCCAGTTGTATTGCAAGGTGAGCCAGAAAGGGGCGATCAGCGTTTACGGCTTGCAGCGCATGCCGGTCACGCTGTATGTGGAGCAATGGGAGCGGCTGCTGGGCTTCGCCGACGACATCCGCCAATTCATCCAAGACCACGACGACGAACTGAAACGCAAGGGCAAGCCGTCCGACGCCGCCGATTGACAAGTGAAGTGTCAGCCGTGCATTGATGGGTAGCCGAAGTCGCCAGACTTTGGCCGGAGTTGTCGCCAGACTTTGGCCGGAGTTCACGAAAACCAAACTCTGGCGAGTTCGGCTACTCCATCCGTTCACCGTTGACGGGGTAGCCGAAGTCGCCAGACTTTGGCCGGAGTTCACGAAAACCAAACTCTGGCGAGTTCGGCTACTCCAGGAGTTCACGAAGACCAAACTCTGGCGAGTTCGGCTACTCCATCCGTTCACGAAGACCAAACTCTGGCGAGTTCGGCTACTCCAGGAGTTCACCGTTGACGCAGCACTGGTCTCTCACTCGATAAACCGCCGCAGCAGGATGGTGCGGTCGACGTTGTGGTTTTCGCCCGGTTGATAAGCGACGGGGATCGAGCGGTCGATGATGTAAAACGCGCGGTGCCGTTGCACCTCGCCGCTGTCCAAACCCAGTTCCTGTGCCAGCCGATAGCCGTCCGGGTGCGTAGCGTCGAAGTCGTCGGCCGTTCCCGCCGTGTTGTCCGTACCAGGATTCGGCTCGACCTCAAAGTAGCCCACGGTAATCGAAACCGCGAACACGTTCGAATGTGTGCTGAGCAGATTCCCCAGCCGCATCAGGCCTTGGTAACGGAAGTAGGGATTGCGATCCGTGTTGTCGTACGCTCTTTGTGGAGTGGGTACGTTTTCGAACAACGGGGCGTTTGCGTTACTTGGTTGTGGGCGCAACAGCGTCGCCTCGACGCCAGGTTTCCGCATGTTCGCCAACGGCATCAAGTCGGCGCTGGCAGCCGAGCGGAACGGGTTGGCAAATCGCGTGGGGTATGCAGGGTCCATCCCCGGCGCCATGCCGTATCCTTGCCGGCTCAGGACCAGATTGTTCCAGGTTGTCGCATCGATACTGGGATCCCAGTTTGGAAATCCTTTGGTAATGCCTTCCCAAATGTCCGGATCGAATATTGTGTTGATATTCACTTTGCCCGGATCGCGGAAGCGGGACCAGCGGTTGAACGGCGGCCGATAACTATCCGCCGCACTGCCGCTGGCGGCGCTGAAGTACTGCGATGGGTTATACCATCTTTCCGCTCCTACGAATTTCGACGGTGTTTCAACATAATCGAATAATCGATAATAGTGCGCTGTTGCATTTGGCGGACTGGGAGGAGTCGCCACAGGCGCCGATTGGAAGAAGTTCAGCAAGTGAGTGAACGGCTCACCGTAAACGTTCTGGTTGGTGCCGTTGTAGGGATCCGTGACACTGGCCAGCGAGAATTCTTGCAGTAGTTCATGCGACGAACTAGCCGGCACCAGCATCAGTTCCAGCGCATTGGCATACGGCCGGTTATTCCACGTCAGCCAGGGGAACGGCTCCTGCGGGTCGCCGATGTAAGCCGCCGGATTATTGCGAGGCGATCCCATGGTGAAATTGAGGTACCCGAGCGTATGCACCAAATTGTGGCGGAAGATGTTGTTGCCGGGGCCAGTTGCCGCCGTGATGACCGGACCTGTCGTGACCTGTTTCCACAGACGACTGTCCACGGGGTCGATAGCCGGATAGGCAAGTGGTGCACTGTCAGTGCGCCGGCGGTTTCCACGTTCGCGACTCGCGAATTCGATTGCGCCCGGGTTCGGGTCATCTGGATCGAACGGGAATTTTACGTTCGTCCAAGCCGCCGGTAGAATCAGAATGCCGTTGGGCTGATCGACGCCATTGGGCTCTTTGTCTTCGCCGTTAAACACGCTCAAATCAATTGACGAGCGGTCGATTTCAAGGTATGGATTGACCGCACGGCTAGAGTCATAACGCGCCGAATAAACCGGATCGTCGGGCATAGGGTTCCACGGCTCGAGAGGATTTGCCAGTCTCTGCAGCACAGCCCCCTTGTAGTCGCGATAAGTGCCGGTCCTAAGCAAGTTTTCAGGACCGATAATCGCGGCCTCGTCGAACGGCGTATCTGGGATCAGATTCGTTCGCAGGGACGGATCGCGATTGTCGTATCCATCAGGCACGCCCACCGCCGCGTCATAGACGAAGGATGGCTGCACAGGATAGTAGTCAGACGGAAACGGTTCCGAAACACTGATGCCGATGTCTCCGGCCATCCATCCTGTCGGAGGCTTTGCTGCGGCAACGATCGCCAGCGGTTGTCGAATGTTGGTGCCCACGGTTGGATACCTATTAATACCATCGTTGTCCATCACGCTAAAGTTTCCACCGGCCAATGAAAGTACGTGCGGCGAACTATCATGGGTTGATGGACTACTATCGACGTCGTCCTTCAGGCCAATGCGAGTTAGCGTACGGGGACCAACGACCGCGTAACCGCCCGGCAACAGCGTTACATTCGAAGTACCCTGCTGAGTCGCACCGCCGGTCGTATTC
Source organism: Pirellulaceae bacterium (assembly GCA_041744735.1). Lineage (GTDB taxonomy): Bacteria > Planctomycetota > Planctomycetia > Pirellulales > Pirellulaceae > JBGTKH01. The sequence goes on from JBGTKH010000391.1 coordinate 16,023, forward strand.
GTCGTTCCCGTGCGACCATAGTAGATGATCGAGGCGTCCGGATTTCCGGCAGGGTCATACGGCGCGAACCAGACAATTCTCTCGACGGTATCCGGCCGAGGCGCGGGCCTTTTCAGCAGCCCCCAGGCCTTGCCTTTTCCTTTTTTCGGCTTGGGCGGTTGCAACGCTTTTGGATTAGGATCGATAATCGCAACGCGCCAAACTGGTTGCCGGATTCCGCCGGCACCGGCGGGAGCCAACCGTCCTAGGTCGATGCCGCCGGTACTGTTATACAACTCCTGAGGCAAGATGGGGTTATTCGTCCCCCGGTTGCGCGTGCACAACAACTCGAAGAACAACGAACCTTGCGGAACGCGGTATTGATCGAGTTCGTCATCTTCTTCCTTGTTGTCATCCGTGCCATTCTGTCGTCGGAAATCCGCATCGCCGTCGTCGTCCTTGGTATCCTTCACACGGCGATTGTGGCAGGCGAACGATTCTGTCAGCACCACATCGGGATACTCGCAGCCCCAGACAACCCGTCGCTCCTTCTCGTCCGCTTCGTCCACGTTGCCGTCACCATCGTTGTCGATTCCATCGTTGCCCTCGTCCGTCGCCACGTTTCCGTCCATAGGTACCCAGCCGTTCAGCGGATTCCAGTCGTACTCAAACGGAGTCATGATCGCGTCTGGGTCGCGGAAATCCACCACATTGATGGCCCACTGTGCGATACGCTGCGCGGTCAGCTCCTGCTGCTTTTGTAGTGGGAGCGGAGGACCGCCGATCGGCGGTGGTGGCATCACATACGCGTTGTCGTTCAGGAGCATCATCAAGCAGTACAAATGCCGCGCGTAGATCTGCTTGGCAAACCGATTGACAGTGATCGAAGGATCGTTGTTGGTGTGATTTAGAGATATGCTGGCGAACGTGGCCGGCAGACCGGCGCCCGTCCAAATCGTTTCGACGGTATCATCCTCCAAAGGCTCATCGATCACGTTGTTACTGTTTGTGTCTTGCCCGTTGCCAAATGGGCGATTCAGGTCAAACATCTCGCCGTGCAGGATTTCAAAGGGTAGCATCTTGCCGAGTTCCGTGGTCACGTTCGCTTGAGATACACTTCCCCTGTTCGTTAGTTTGTAGGCAAACATTTCCAGAAGCGTGCCCGATGGTCCACCTCGGCTGCCGGGCAACTTCGGAGGATCACGCAACTCGGGCGGAACCATAACGTTAGGAATTGGGATGTGACGGCTTTCCGTGGTCACCACCGCGCGGCGCTGGTGGGCCGCGGAGCCGGCGCCGTCGAAGGTGCCAGCGGCAAGCTGAAGGAGCCGGCCGTTAAGGATACCGCCGGGCTGCACCGGAGCATCCACGTCGTACCAGCGTAACACGCGTTCCAATTCAGCCACGGTGTACGGCCGGTCCCACGCGCCCGTGTCTTGCGAGCCGGTTTTGGACAGGTCGATCTCATAGGGGTCGTCGATGCGCTGGCTCCAACCAACGCCCATGTACGGCGTGATCGGATGCCCGGTGTAGTCCAACCCCAAAGCGCCGCGCCCCCACACGTCCGGCGGACTGCCGTAGGACGAGTACGCCATCGAGTAATCGTTGGGAACACCGAGCTGTTTGATCATGCTCAGCGAATCATCCGTGGTGGGCAGACCTGGATTCGGCGTGCCGCCATCCGGACCGTAACGATAGCGCAAGATATCGGTGTGTTCGGTACTCGAACTAAAGATGTGCCCGAGGTACACGTCGGCAGGCCCTTCGCCCAACCCGCGCGGCAGATTACTGAGCGGACTGCTCCCGCCCGCAAACGATCCGGTGACCTGACCGGTGTACGTCGGATCGAGCTGCGCCAAATTGCCGTGCGCGTTCACGTTCAGCCGCCCGTCCAAATCGCGGCACAGGATCGCCACCAGCGGCTTGTACAGCTTGCCGTCCGGCGATCGCTTGATGGGCAGACCGATGTCGATCCAAATGCTGTCGGTGATCCCGTCGCCATCGTTGTCCACGTCCCAAGCCGCTAGACCCGCCGATGGAGGATCGCTTGGGTCGTTGGTGAGCGCCTTTGCCAATTCCGCTAAGTTGACAGGCGTCGTAAGTGCTGGGTGAGGGTTGCTGCCGGTGAAGTTAGGATGATCGATCGGTAATGGCCTCAGCACAAATCGTGAATAGAGAGACGCCGTCGCGCCTTGGCTTGACCAATATTTGACCAATTCCGGCCGGTGAAACGACGGAATGATCTCGCTGCTCGACGTGGCGCTGGGCGGCACCATCGCCAAGGGCAAGGTTTGCAAGTCAACCGCGTCCCAGCTTTCGTCCCCGCCGCCGCGATTGGCGCTGAAACCGGCCGTGTAAGTGATGTAGTGCGGCAACAAAGCAACGAGGTTGCCGAATTCGTCGACCGCGTCCAGGTTCATCGACATCGTGTCATAACCGGCGCCCGTCCCATTGAAGGCGCGCCCGTTAATGCCGAACGCGCGGCCGGTCAAATCGCTGGGGACGATTTTCTGCGAGCTGTCCGTATCGAAGGCCTCGATCCGGAGCGAGCCGCCGGTGACCGCGCCGGTCATCGGGTCGAGCGTCGGCGCATAGCCCACGACGCGCGTGCTGTGTCCCTTGGCCGTCCCTTCCAGCATCGTGAAAACGTTGCCGACGTACGACCCGGCGATGGACGAGAAGCCTGTGCCTGAAAAGTTGACCACGAGGATTTGTCCGTTCACGTTCACGTCCTCGGCGGCGTCCGCGGCGTTGCTGCCAATCGTGCCGCCGACGCCATCGATGCCGTACAGGTCGCCCAGCAAATCATGGCCGAACAGGCTGGAGCGCATGTTCGTTCCGCGGAGCAACTGGTAGAGTGCGGCGTCCAGTAGTTTTTCCGGAGGGTCGTCTGTCTGGTTGACCTTGGAAATCGCGATCGCCCCGCGCTTGTACTGGCCGGCGATCAGTACGAACGTGACGGCGATCATCAAGAACAGCACCAGCAGGCTAAGGACCACCAACAAGACCACGCCGCGGCGCGTTTTTCGACGTCGCTTGAACATCTCTTTCTCTCCTGTTCCGTACCGAACCAAGCGCCCCTCGCGTCACTCCGCCAGAGTAACCCGAAGCGTAAGCGAGGGCGTTTTGCCGCCCTCGCTTACGCTTCGGGTTACGATTCATTGCCACCTACTGTGTCCACAGCGAAGAGGTTTCCAGCCGAATTGTCTTTTCGTAAACGGCCACCACGTCTTTCATCAGGACCACTTGCGTCGTGACGCCGGCAACGTTAGCCAACGTCCAGTCACCGCCGAGTAGAGTGACATCGCGAGTCCACGGACCGCTGGAATTATCGGGATCATCGGCCGCCAGCACGCGGTACCAGCGAAAAATGGGAAGTGAGTTAACGCCACCTGCCGGCCAGTTACCGCACAACATTACCCAGTTGCCTTGCCGCACGGTGAGATCTTCAGCCGAGGCGGCGGTCAACTGCATGTCGCCGCCGGTAATACCACTCCCGTAAAACGACTGCACGGTCGCCAACCGCTCGTTGGCAATGTAGTTCGTACTCGCCGACGACGCGGCTGTGGAAAACGTGTGGTCGCGTTTGTAGAAAACCACAATCGACAGCACGTACAAGTCGGGGTCCGGCATCGGGTCGTTGGGGGCTTTCAGCTTGGGCACGACGGTCGCCATCCACGACATGTTTGGCAGCGTTTGTCGTTTGACAAAGTTATTGCTGCTGTCCAACCTGAATTCCTGCACCGGGGGCAGCGTCTTGTCGTCGGGCGCGTTGAATACCAACTCGTCGGCCGAGACGAACAAATTGTCCGCCTGCTCCTGTGTCATTGCTCCTGCGCTGGGCGCGCTTCGCAGAGTGATTCTCTGCATTCTGGGATTGGCACCCGTCACATACGGAAAGAAGTCGGCTTGCGCAGGAGGCGCAGGAGGCCCGGCGTGAAACGCGGCGAAACGTGGATCGATGCAATACGACTGGCCCGCGTTAAAGGCCGCGGTGCTCGTACCTCGAACCAACCAGTTGGTCGGCTGGCGCATCTCGCGGATATCAAATTCGCGAAAGGCATTCTGGCCCACAACGGCTTTGGCGTCTTCGATCAGGCCAAGCTGGGCTTGATGGCCGGCCAGCGGGATCAGGGCCAGCACGCCGAACAGCCCGATCGACACGACGAAGATCGAAATCAGGACCTCCATCAACGTGATGCCGCGGCGCGATTTGACATCCTGCGTGTGCACAAAATCGCTCGCAGAGAAGGATGTCGAATTCGTCCCCTGCCAACTCGTCTGGCAGGTACTAAAGTTTCGACAACTTGGCGACGTGCGGCAGTGCAGCGGTTCCCCTGCCAGCTTGTCTGGCAGGAAACAGAGTTTCGCTCGGCTGGGCGGGAAACTTGGCTTCCTGCCGGGCGAGCCGGCAGGGGAGCCGTTCGCAGAAACGCATCCGGCAAGCCGGGAAAACTTTCGTGCCTGCCAGACGAGCTGGCAGGGGACGCTCGCAGCGAACATAGAGTTCAACGAACCATCATGGCCGGATAACGTCATCAGGGTACGAAACATCTTAGCGCCCTCCCTTCGCTTCGCCGGTGACGGCGAATTTGCGGGCGTTGGCAATGACAGAATTACGAGTCGCGGGGAGTGAAAGTGGGATCGGGAGGCCAGCGTTCTCGGTCGACGTGACGGTTCCCGTGCGATGATTGATCGAGACCCACAGGTTGGTCTCGTCTGCCACATTGGCAGCATCGGGTGTAATAAGCGTGGTGATGGTGACGGGGTCGGGTAACGCCGCGACTTTGCCGGCACGGCCGACAAATAAATGAATGGTGCCTGTGGGCGAAATCGCGGTCGTACCCGAATAGACTCGTTCCACGGCGCCGCCGGGATGAAACATGATAATTGCCTGAGACGTGCCAGAGGCAAAGTCCACACCAGTGACGCCCATGCCCGACAACGTCAGATCAACCACAGTCTGCACCGGCATTTCCATCGAGGCCACGCTGGACCGCATCGGCTGGCGAATGATTTGATACGGCACTCCCTGACCAGTGACGGGTGGGCCGGGCGCACTGGCGTGCGTGAACTCAAACGGCGACATTTTCTGGATCTTGTACCAGGGACCTTTGTAATCGAAACGAATGAGGTCACCCGTGTTCACGAGGCTCGTTAGGCTGCCGCTCGTCAAGGCATTGAATGTTGCGGTTCCCGGATTGAGCGGATTACCAGGAGTACCGGAGGCGGTGACTGCTACCGTCGCACCCAGCACATCGCCCGAATACGGCGGCGGTACTTCGGCCATAAAAAGTTGAATCGACTGGCCCGGCTCGTTGGGATCACGCTCGAACCGCACGCCAACGGGCCGGCCCAGTTCGGCGGCGCGGGCTTGGGCCGAGGCCAAGTAAGCATTCACCAGCCGCGAGGCTTCGCGAACCTTTTGGTCCTCCAGCGCAAACTTGACCGCCGGAATGGCGATGGCCAACAGCACGACGACGACCATCACCACCACCAGCAATTCGATCAGTGTGGTACCGCGGCGCAAACGAGCATGTTGTGCGGCAACCGTCGAAATGTAGCGATGATGGTAGCGGTGCGGCGCGAGCCGCCCGGTCGCAACGTAGCGGTGCGGCGCGAGCCGCCCGGTTGAAACGTAGCTGAATTCGTGAGAATTCAGCCGGCGCCTCTC
>JBGTKH010000392.1:0-12480 GCA_041744735.1 Pirellulaceae bacterium
GCCACGCACTGGGGCTCCGCGTACTCAGCCCCAGCCACCCAAAACTTCTCAGCAACACAATGTTGGGACACTACCGAAATCTGCGTTTAATCACAACCAACCGTAGGCGCGCAAACCATCGCAGGGCTCCGTGAAACTGCAACTGCCGAAGGAGACCAGCGATCGTTGTCTTGCAGTACGAATCTGGTCTGTGTCGACACGCAGGTCATGCCAGACGAGTGCCTGGTCATCAAATTGGAAACGGTCGGCGGAGTCGGCCTGAAGGATTTGACTAATGTGGAATTCGTCCAACTTGTGAGCGTCCGCGAAAACGGCGGCAGCCAGGATGTTGACGAAACCATGTTGCCACGTTTCGAGTGTTGCGTCGAAATGTCTCAGCGGTTGATGCAGCCCGGCCGTCGCTTTCCAAAACACGCCGGCATCACGGCACGCAGCGATGGCGGCGGCCAGTTGTTCGGGCGATGGAAAGGCTGCGGCGTCAAGCCCGCCTGTGCGGAGCTTCACGCCGAACGGACGCGAAGAGGACTGAGTACGATGTACCGAGTACTGGGTACTGAGTACGCCGATCAAACGCTCCACGTTTTCCCAAGCGGGCGATTCGCAGAATATCGTCATCGGCAACAGCCCCGTTTTATGGATGGTATCAGAAACTGCATTCAGCAAGTGCACAGCGTCACGATAATCGTCTCCCGCGAAAACTTCCGGGGGTAAGCGGACTTCCAGTACGTCGCCCAGCACGTGCTTGTCATGTAAAGTCTGAAACGCCTGGATGTCGTTTATATCCGCAGACAGATTCGCCAAGAACTGCTCAGCCGTTTCGCCGCCTCGTGCGATTGCCGAAAATCGCAGCGGAGCGGAGCCGTTCAATGCTTCGCCCGCCACAGGCAATTCCGCCAATCGCGATGCGGGACAAACGAAGCGGCCCAACATCCAGGCTTCGTCTTGCTGGCGATAATGAGCGTAGTTGCGCATCGCCTCACTCAACCGCAGCCGCGCGGGCGGAAAGATTCCCGCGTAGTCGATGCTTTCGGCCAGTAGCGCCCGCAGGCTGGCGATCATGCGGTAAACCCCTGAGCGAAATGTGTTGATTGGGAACGCCGATGGTTTGCAAAATGATGGAGGGCAAAATCATGAAGAAGATTCTTATGATTTTGCCCTCTATGATTTTGCTTCGCCGTCTCATTCCTCTCCCAACCACGACCGCCCATACTCTGCATCCTCAAATGCCAACACCTGCTGCGAGACAAACAGCGGGTGGAAGGTGTCGAGCATGACGGCTAACTCCTCGGTGCGCTGTTTGCCGATCGACGCTTCGGCGCGCCCCGGATGCGGGCCGTGCGGCAGACCGTTGGGATGCAGCGTGAGCGAACCGTACGCGATGCCCTTGCGGCTCATGAATTCGTCGTTGGCGTAGAACAGCACTTCGTCGCTCATCACGTTCGAGTGGTTATACGGTGCGGGAACGGCCTCGGGGTGATAGTCGAACATCCGCGGCACAAACGAACAAACTACGAAACCGTCACCCTGAAACGTTTGATGCACGGGCGGCGGTTGATGCAGGCTGCCGGTGATTGGCTCGAAGTCGTGGATCGACAGCGCCCAGGGATAGTAGTAGCCGTCCCAGCCGACGACATCCAGCGGATGATGGTCCAGCACCATTTCGGTCAACACGCTGTGACGTTTCACCACCACACGGAACTCGCCAGTTTCGTCGTGCACGGGCAACGACTGCGGCACGCGAATGTCGCGCTCACAGTACGGGCTGTGTTCCAGCAACTGGCCGTATTCGTTGCGATAACGCGTCGGCGGCCGAATCTGCCCGCCGCTTTCGATGACCAGCATCCGCGTCGTGCCGCCCGACAACTGAAAGCGATGCGTGATGCCGCGCGGGATGACAACGTAATCGCCTGAGCGATAGGGCAGTTCGCCCATCTGCGATTCGAGCACGCCCTCGCCTGCGACGATGTACACGAGCTCGTCGCCTTGCCCGTTGCGATAGAAAAAGTCGTCGGTCTTGGTCGGCTGCACGATCTCCATCGCTACGTCCTGATTGAACAGCACGGGCGTGCGATTCAAAGTGACACTTTCCGCAGCAGGCACGTCATGCAGGCGAAAGTGCCGCATGCGCAACGTCGCATCGAGATCGTGCTGCCACTGCAAATCTTTCAACGTTCGCGACGACACCACGCTTGTCGGCCGATGGATGTGGTAGAGCAACGACGATGGGCCGGAGAATCCCAGGCTGCCCATCAGATGTTCGTTAAACAGTTCGCCGCTTTCCTGCCGGTAAACGGTGTGACGTTTGCGCGGCAGTTTTCCGAGTGAGTGATAGAACGGCATGTCAGTATCTCCTCGTGGCCACGCTGTTTTCACAAGACGGGGTTTGCAAAATCATGGAGGGCAAAATCATGTTCTGCTGGTGACGTCTGTCTTCCCTCTTATGATTTTGCCTTCCATGATTTTGCATCTCGCCTTACAGATTCCCGCGTGCTGCCTGTTCGCGTTCAAGGGCCTCGAACAGCGCCTTAAAATTACCTTTGCCGAACCCGGCGCAGCCTTCGCGCTGGATGATCTCGTAGAATAACGTCGGCCGGTCCTCGACCGGTTTGGTGAACAGTTGCAACAGGTAACCTTTTTCGTCGCGATCGACCAAAATCTTCTGGCGGCGGATCGTGTCGAGATTCTCGGCGATGTCGCCCACGCGGTCAGGCAGCAAATCGTAGTAGGCATCGGGCACGTCCAGAAACTCGACGCCGTTCTCGCGCAGCAGCGTCACCGTGTGAATGATGTCGTCGGTCAGCAGCGCGATGTGCTGCACACCCGCGCCGGCGTTGTACTCCAAATACTCCTGAATCTGGCTCTTGCGTTTGCCCGGTGCGGGCTCGTTGATTGGAAACTTGATCGAGTTCGTGGGATCGGCCATCACCTTGCTGCGCAGGGCCGTGAACTCCGTCGAGATATCCTTGTCGTCGAAGCTCATGAACTGATGAAAGCCGAGCACCCGATCGTAAAACGTGCCCCAGTCGTTCATGCGGCCGGCCTCGACGTTGCCCACGATGTGATCGATGTGCTTTAGCCCCACGCCCGGGGCCGGCCTGCGGATCGTGCGATATCCCGGCAGGAACGGCCCGGCGTAATCGGCCAGCGAGATGAACGAATGCAGCGTGTCGCCGTAAGCACGAATCTTCGCGCGGCGGATTTGTCCGTTCTCGTCGCTGCGGTTGTACGGTTCCAGTGCGGCGCGGGCCCCGCGCGACACGGCTTCGTTGAAACAGCCATCGACGTCAGCGACCAGAAACGCGATGTCCAGCACGCCGTCGCCATGTTTGTGCAAATGTGCGGCCATTGGGTCGTCGGGGAATAGCGGCGTACTGACGACCAGCCGGATGTTGCCCTGCGACAACACGTACGATGCCTGTTCCTTCACCCCCGTCTCTGGCCCGGCGTACGCAAGTTGCGAGAAGCCAAACGCGCGGCGATAAAAGTACGCCGCTTGTTTCGCGTTACCGACCAGTAATTCAACGTGATGAATGGCCTTCAGTGGCAGGGGATTGAGCGACATGTTTCTCCTCCGTTTCGGTCGATTCCAATTCCTGCTGCATCGCTTCAGCCAATTCGCGGAATTGTTCGCTGTTCGGACCCGATGTTTGGCCCAGTTCCTGATGTGCCTGAAGGACGTTGCGCTGGAATTGTGGGTTCTTCAACTCATCCGAGTCGGCCTTTAGTTCCAGCCACGTGCCGTCGCCAGGTTCGTCGGCATCGATCACCGAGAATAGGCGGTCCACGTGCATCCGCTGCAACAGCCGCCGGCATTCGGGCGATGGTGACAGCAGGGCCAACTCGACGTTCGCGCGGCGGTCGGCGTCGCGATTCAGAAACAGCAGCGTGCCCTGAAAAGTGCTATCCATGAACGTGCAGCGCCGCAGGTCAACGCGCAGAGAAGTCGCACCTTGCTCCAGGCACTGCTCGGCAAATTGACGCAGCGGCCGGCTATGCACCATCGTCGCACAGCCTTCCACTTGGAAGGTCACGGTTGCCTGATCACGGCGTGCGCGGACTTTGCAATCTGTCTCAGCCACAAGCAACTCCCGGCACTCGAAAATGCGGAACTCAGAGAGTCTGCCAAGAGCCATCAACTCTCATTATACGAACTCCACGCGCACCTGACGACACCAATTCTGTTGTCCGACGTCCAGGGACGCATCTAATTTCGTAAGCGAATATCCGGCGTCGCACGCGTTCATGGACACGGTGCACTTTACCTGGATGCAAGACACGGCCGCCGGGCTCGGGTTGAAGTTTGAAGACCTGGGAAAAATCTGGATCGGCCAGCCGGGCACGAAATAGTTTGTGGAGACGACCTTCAACACCTACGCCTGCACCGACCAGAACATCGCGATGGGGGCGTCGTTTGCCATCGAGAACTGGGCGGCCAACAGCCTCTGGACGCCGTGGATCGCCGGCATGCAGAAGCTGAACAAGACGCTCGACAAGCCGGTGCATCTCGGTTACCTGACTTACCACGAGGCACAGGAAGCGCATCACTCGCAAGCAACGTTGGACGAGCCCGACCAAGCCTGCGACCCGCGATCGTTCGATCCAAATTCACTGCCGAGACTTGCCGTGCCCGCGCTGGTGTAAAGCGTAGGGTGCAACTTTGAGAACGGAGAACGCGTATCTCAAGGCTTGTTTGATCCACCCTACGAACCGTCGATCGCGCTACACTTGTTTCTTACGCACGGACCAAATGAATCCGTCGTACCAGAAATGCATAATCGAAATGACCATGATCAGACTATAGGCCGCTTCATTGTTACCGTCGCTCACTTCGGCCCAGAAGCCGTAGCCAAAGCCCACGGCCAGTAGGACGACCAACGCCAAAGGCTTACCAATCGGCGAGTTTTGCAAACCCAACACGGCGGTTAGGTTCTTCTTCTCCATCCACCAGACGATGGCAAAGTATTGCAGGGCGTGGAAAAAGTTCATGATGAAAAAGGCTTCGCCGAACGTGTTCAGCCCCCACGTGAAGATCGAACACAGGCCGGTGGATACCAGCAGGGCAACTTTCTGGAACGACACTTGGTAACCCTGCCGATGCAGTCGCCAGTAAGCGAAGACATAATAGATTAAAAACGGCACACCGACCAAAAGCACGGCCCACGTCAGATAACGGCGGTTCGACTCGACCGTAGCTGGGATCGACGTGAAGAAGACAGCGCCCACGTCATCGAATTCCGAGAAGTCGTTCACGTGATCCATCAACGTGGCACCTGCCAAAATCGGTCCTGTATAGAGCAACAGGTTCAGCCATCGATCCAATCGCCGCCCTAAGGCGGGATTGTTGCCGCGTTTCATGTCATAGATCCGGCCGAGCCCGAAAGTTTGCATGCCGGAGTGATATACGTCCCACCAGGTCGCGAGCACCGAAACGATCACAGCCGCCCACGTCGATGACGAGATGGCCACGAACAGAGCCACGGGAATCAGCGTGAACCGCAGCGGGTAGAGCTTGAAGATTTCGCGATTCAGGTGGCTGCGAAAGAACACGATCACCAGGTGGGCCATGATGAACGTGCCAATCAGGATGCTGGCCAGCGGTGCCTCGTGGCCCAGTAAGTTCGCATCCTTGTCGGCGAAGTCGGTCCCGGAAATTACGATGCCTAACCACAGCGCGATCAGCGGCGAATAGATAAAGAAGATGTAGTCGTAAAGCGGATTGGCGATGTACTTGCTGCTCTTGACCGCTGCTGGTGCGCTCAGCGCAACTCGTTCAAGCGAGGCAGTGATCGACATGGGTTGAGGCTCCTTGGCACCCGGCACTCGCGGCCGATGGGCATGCAATGGTGAACTTGGTGAACAAGTTGTTCCCAAAAACCATACGTGACTTTTTCGCAACACACGGTATTCTCCAAGTGTCAAACCGCGGGCAAATTCACGATGGCCGACAACACTCCGGGTTGCGCCGCTTATCGCGTACGTCGGAACAGTGCGGGCAATACCGGATTTCCTATCATGCCATTCATGGGCCGATCTTTGACGTAGAGTTTTCCTACGGGCTCAATGTGCGCCACGCGCGGAGCCGCCGACCGACCCAATCCATCCTGCCTCGAAATCGACCCGCCGCGCCGTGAACGAAGCTGCCGATCAATCATGGATGTGGAAGCCGCCAGAACTTCCGTTGCCCGCGGCACCCGCTGCTCAGGCAGTCGGCAAGCCCAGGTATGTCGGGCGCGGCCGCTCGGGTGTTGTGTATCGCGACGAGGACGCGTCCGCGCGTCCAGTGGCCAGGAAAATCTTCACCGGCGAAGGCCTCAGCCGGTGCGTGCTGTACTTGCTCACGGGTGCCCCGAATCCTTACGGCTGGAGCCGCGATGCAATTCAATGTGCCCTGTATCGCCGCCGCATTCTGCGGATCTTGGTTCGCTTCTGGTTCGGCGACGAACTCCGAGTGCCGCGCACACTAGGTGCTGCATGGAACGCCGCCTTTCGCGCCTACGAGATCCGCGCCCAGTTTGTTGCCGGGCGACATTTGCCATTGAGACACTCCGCGCACGATGCGTGGCCCGACTTGATCCGAGAATTAACAACTCAAATCATGAAGCCCCTGCAAGCGCGGCTGATCGCCGCCGGAATGGACGGCATGGTTTGGCAAGCCGGCCTGGGAAATCCGGTCGCCGCGGGCAATTTCATGGTTTCACGACGTCCGGACGGTTCGCGTTTTTGGTCCTGGATCGATCTGGAGTCGGGAGTCCCGGCGCTGTTTCCGATGAATCTATGGTCGTTACTGAGCTTCTACTTACCGCGATCGATACACCACCGACGCGTCTTGTTCGACGACATCGATATCGCCAAGCTTCGCCGCTATGTAAACGACCAACGCCAAGCGATAGAAACGCAGCTTGGCAGCCGCTCGATCGCGTTGTTGTGCAAGTTCGTTGACCGGCTTGAACATCATCAACAACGTTGGAAGTCGCTCAGTCGTACCAAGAGCAGCCTGACGCACAGCCTGGCGAAAGGGCAGATCGACAAGCACGACGCTCAATGGTATCTGCAACACCCATGGTGGTGGCAAGCCAGATTGATCGCACGGGCGTTCCAATACGCGGGCCGAAAGCTGGTGAGCCACATGCAGCGTGTGACACGTTGGTGCAGCGGGCCGGAACTGCGGCGCGTGCTTGCAAGCGGAGCGTACTTTCTGGGTTCGTCCCGATTTCGCCGTCATGTCTCGCGGTCTTACGTCACGCGGCGCATTCGCAGTTGGAGGCAGCGCCATTTTCTTAACCAATCGAAAGCGCAGTTGCTGCGGAAAGAATTGCGTAACGATGTATCCAGCCAATGCATCACCGACTTTGGCGTGCACTTGGCCATCAAGCCGATCCTTAAACTGTTGCAATGGTGGGTTGTGCCGCTACTGTTTCTCTTGGGCGTCATAGACCAGGCGACATTGGCAGTTTTATTAGCCTCCGGCGGAATGCTGGGGCGGACGGCCTATACGTCACTGCGCTGTCTGCAGGCAACGCTGGCGGGCCAACGCAAACCTTGGTTCGCATTGGCGTGGGGACTGGTTCCGGTCTTCGGCAGCGTCGCCTTTCCGTTGCAATTAGTGTTTTGGAGCAAGGGTCGTCGGCAACGACTGGCCCAGTTCTTGGTGTATGACACGTTCGCCGGCGCCGGCCGCGCCGTACCGGTTTGGGGCGGTAACGATTCGTTGTTGGAGAGTTGGAGTAATCGCCTGCCTAATCGATTCTTTCGGTGGTGGCCGATCGAAGACGAATAACCCCTGGTGCAGAGGAACAATATGAACATTACATTGCGATTCAATCATGCAAAGTACTTGCTCTTCGCTCTTTGGGCACTGGTGGTCGGCGGCGGCTTTGCCTCGGTGTTCGGCGAATGGGTGTTGCATGAGGACGGCGAGTGGGTTTCGTTTTTCGGGCTGAGTTACGAGCAGAACTTGCCTACGTGGTTTGTTTCCAGTCTGTTGTTGATGTGCGCCTTGCTGCTTGCGGGCATCGCGGCCGTTACTCGTAGGAGCCATTCGCGGTTCTTTTGGTACTGGGCCGGACTTGCTGCCGCGTTTCTATATATTTCGCTGGACGAAACGGCGACGATTCATGAACACGCCAGCGACTGGTTCGACTTCGACGGCTTCCTCTATTTCGGCTGGGTCATTCCCGCAGGGATCCTGGTTGGCGTCATGGGATTATGTTATTTGCGATTCTTGGCGCATTTGCCCCGCAAAACTTGCTTGCGGTTTATGATTGCCGGAACGATTTACGTGGGCGGCGCCTTAGGCGTAGAACTCGCGCTGGGCCATTGGACCGACAACGCGGGCAGGCATAATCTGATGTACAACCTGCTAGACCTAGGCGAAGAGTCAATGGAGTTGCTCGGCGTGACGCTATTCCTGCTGGCGTTGCTCGAATACATCGGACTGACCTGGGGCGACCTGCGCGTTCGCATCACGCGAGAATATAGGTCCGGCCGTCTGCGATCGACATCGTTGGAACTAACCGCCGAGGTGCTGTCGACGCCGTCGGCAATCGAACCGGAAGCGGAGGCAGCCGAGGAAGTGGCCGCACTCAGCGCCGTTGTCGGCTCTCATTTGACCAATTGAGTCCGCTTGATCGACGTGGCGACTTCCTTGAACGCCGCCGTCAGTTTCTGCGTCAGTTGCGCCTCGCCGGTCCCCGTGGCGTCGAAGTGCTCGCCGCCGGTCGTGACGGCGATGTCATTCATCATCATCCTCTTCCGCGACTTCACCAGTATCCGCGGGCATGACAGCCGTGCCGACCAATTTCTTACCCGTCATGAACCAAGTCCCCGGCATCCAAGAGACCTGGCTATAATCCACGGCCACGCTAACGCGGAGTGGTTGCATGTGTCCGATCGCGTCGGATTTCACGGGCGGATCTAATTCGATTTCGTATTCGGTGATGCCCGCGTTGGTGAGTGACTGTTTGACGATCTCTTTGACTTGCTCCGTGGTGGCTTCCTTGACGGTGTGTATACGGCAGCCTGCTCGCGCCGCTTCCTCAAGAGTGTGTTGAGCCACAATGGCCGAGCCTAATTCCAAGGCACCCAAAGCGAGCAACACAACCAAGGGCAGGATGACGGCACATTCAACAGCCGCTGAACCACGACGCGGCAGCAAACAATACGATTTGCGCTGGAACATAATAGTGAACCATGTGGGACAAGTTATTGTGAATCTCGGAGACATGCACACGGGCGTCGCCCGCCGTAGAAACGGGTGACACACATTCCGGTGACAGTTTGCACCGGTATATTGAACCTACGTCGCAATGCGGAAGTCGTCAAAGTAGATGACTACCCAATTTAGCCGCAGGGAATTTCAAAACCGTAGCCGAAGTTGTGAGACTTCGGAATTCTCACGAGTTCCGCTACGGGGAAGCTGGTGAAACTCCCAACTCCCGAAGGCCCTTTAGGCCGGTGTTACGACCGCCGGCAGTAACTGTTCCGCGAGTGGAATCAAGCCAGGCACTTGGCTCGAGCAGACTAATTCCAGCAGCGATACGCCCGACTGCCAGAACCCGCCGCCGAAGGGGCTCGTGCGACGCACTTCGCCTAATAGGAACACCGCGTCGTCGGGCCAAAATCCGCACAGCACCGGTCCGGCCGTAAACTCGTGATTCGATAGAAATAGGACCCCGTTGTCCGAAAAATCTTTGGTGACGCCGAAGATGGGCTCGTTTAGCGACAGCCATTCGTCTTCCCACGGAATCAACAGGGCCGGGATACAACGGTTATAGCGATTTTCCGCGCGGGCTTCGCCTTCCAGCGGCGCATGGGGCGCCGAGCTATCTAAAATGCGCCGCACGCACTTCCACACTTCCTGCTGCTTTCGGCGTTGCTGGAAAGCGTCCTTCTGACCGTTGCGATTAAAGAACGAAAACATGGACAACATTCCTCCGTAGCTTCAATGGGCGCAGCAGCCGCTTCGCCGAGCGGAGTGCCTCTCTACCTTGAACATAGGCCACTTTCCGCCCGCGCGCCAATAAAATACAGGACGTCCGCCACCATGTCTGGCAGTGTGAGCTAGGCTTCGGATGGAACCATCGTGGCTCGTGTGCCTGTGCTGGCCGAACAAGCGCGGGCCAATCCGTTGAAGAGGAGCCGTATCGACAGTGGCAATTGCGACCGTTCCGGCACAGCACGATCCCAGCGACGTATTGTCGGTCTCTCACGCGGCTGCCGAAGGGCTGCGCACTTGGTTCGGCACGGAGTTCCGCCTGTTGGACGCCGGCGCGGAACGACCGCGTCATCGCGGCCTCGATCGTCCGTGGGACGACGCCGCAATCGCTCGGCAGGTCGCCGGCATGACGTGGCGCGAAGGCCCCCAATTTTTGCCGCCGTTGGGTCCGCTGCTGCGATTGGTATTGCCGATTTACGTTGACGAGCAACAGCGGGCCTTGGCCATCGGCACGTTTGTTCGTCACCGCGCGGCAGCCGACGAGGATTTAGACGGCGCGGCAGTCTGGCTCGACATGAACGAGGACGAGACGGCTGCTTGGGTCAACGCTCAGCCGCTGTGGACCTGCGATGCCTTGCTGCGTTTCGGCCGCCTGGCGATCGAAAAACTCGCCGCGGATCGCAAGCTACGGCGCATCGAACGCGACGTCGACAATGTGACTCAGAACCTGGTGGCGACTTACGAACAGATCACGTTCTTATATCAAGTGACAGAGCGATTAGCGCGGGCGGAGAGCGTCGAATCGCAAGTGGACAGTTTGCTGCAGCGCCTGGTCGAACTGTTGCCAGCACGGGCCATCGTTGGCCAGTTTCTGCCGCCGGATAGTTGCGGTGACGACGGGCACGATCGACCGGGAATGCCCGCCCTGCTGATGAGCGGCGAATGTCCGCTGGAGGGCCATCAACTTCAGCGCTTCATCCAAGAGATAGCGCTCCGAGTTCAGGACAAGCCGTTCGTCTTCAATCGCGACGAAAACACGGACACGCGCCGCTGGACGTTTCCGGAAGTCAACCAACTGATCGTTGTCCCGCTCAGTGCCGGCGGGTGCTTGTTAGGTTGGGTCGCTGCGATGAATCACGGCGGCGACCAGTGGTTCGGCACTGTGCAGGCCAGGTTGCTGCAATGCGTGGCCACGGTGTTGGGAATGTTAAGCAATAACGTCTTAGACGACGAACCTGACGAGCGCGATTGACTCAGACACTGGTTTCGGTAAACAATACAGAAGTCAGCCGTGTCTTTGGGATTCGAAGCCGTGCAGCAGATCTACGCCGTCGTCACGTTGGTCGCATTGCAAGCCCACATGCTGTTGGGCTGTTGCCTGCATCACGAACATCACAACCACGCTGCGCACGCATCTGTGCAAAAGTGTCTTGCTGATTTGATCCGGCCGCTTTAATCGCCGGATGGCTTGTTAAACCGCGCTCCCAACGGGCCGCGCAGAGCAGGACGTAGACTCACGCGCCGCGTGACTCCCGACTCGCGGATTTCTTCTTTTTTGAGGTGCAAGTATGACTCGAAAACGACTCCTCCGAATCCTCGGAGGCGTGGCGATTGCTGTCGTTGTTGTTGGAGTAGGTGTTTCGGCGCTGGTAACACGCGATCGTTGGCTACCCTGGCTGAGTCCGCAGGGCACAACCGCCAAGACCGAGGAGCACCAAGCGCCTGCCGGGGAAACCTCGCTGCTGAGAATCAGCCCCCAGGCTCGGAAAAATTTGGCACTGGTCTCGAAGCCCGTGGCACTTCAGACGTACTGGCGAACGATCCAGGTGCCAGGAGTCGTCGTGGACCGGCCCGGCTTGTCGGATCGCGGCGTTACGTCGCCGGCCGTGGGCGTCGTGACGCAGGTCCATGCTTTCGCCGGAGACACGGTAAAGCCGGGGGAAACGCTGTTCACGCTGCGGCTGTTCAGCGAATACCTGCAGAGCACGCAGTCCGAACTGTTCAAGGCCACGCGCGAAACAGAACTCATCAAGGAAGAACGTGCTCGCCTCGAAAAACTTGCCAGCAGCGGAACGATCGCCGGCAGTCGCATCATCGAACTCGACCAGCGCATCAGCCGGCAAGACGCGCTGATCCAGGCGTATCGGCAGGACTTGTTAACGCGCGGATTACAGCCGTCGCAAATCGAACAGATCACGCAGGGGAAATTTGTTTCGACCATCGACGTGGTCGCACCGCCTCCGGTCGGCGAAGTCCGCGGCCAACGCGTCATTCAACCGACGGCCTTCGTGAACGACCAGCGTGGCGAGGAGCTCGGTTACGAAGTGCAGGAATTGAAAGTTGATCTCGGCCAGCAAGTACAAGCGGGCCAATTGCTATCCGTGTTGTCGAATCATCGGCTGCTGTACATCGAAGGGCATGCGTTCAAGCAGGAAGCGCCGATGCTTGAACACGCGGCGCAAAACGGCTGGGCAATCGACGTCGAATTCGCCGAGGATGACAGCCAGTACTGGCCGCCGCTGGAACAGACATTCCAGATTCGCCAC
>JBGTKH010000393.1:0-7161 GCA_041744735.1 Pirellulaceae bacterium
TCGGACTGCCGTAAACCGGAGGATCGCGCCGTGACCATTCCTCGCTTGTCGTGGATCGAAAAGCTTGCCCAGCGCTTTAACCGTCGTGTCAAAAAGGCGCGTTGCGCTGCGGACGCCCGTTTCCGCCCGCGCGGCGAACGGCTGGAGGAGCGGCAAATGATGACGGCGGATATTGTGGTCACCGGTTCGCCGTGGCAAAATGCCAGTAGTCCCTGGGACGTGGACAACAACGGCCAAGTCACCCCGCTGGATGCCTTTATGATCGTCAGCCAACTCAACACCAACGGTCCCCACGCCCTGCCCGAATCCCCGGCGCCACCGGAGATTTCAGACCCGTACTGGGACGTCAACGGCGACATGCAAGTCTCGGAAGCCGACTTGGACGCCGTGGTCGCCCACCTGCGCAACATCGGCGGCTACAGCGAAGTCTTCGGCAGCGGCGCGGGCTATGCGAATGGGCCAGGCTACAATAGTGGTGCAGGGTACAGTAGTGGACCAGGATACAGCAGCGGCCCCGGGTACAGTAGCGGTGCTGGCGACAGTACCGAAACCGGCGAGAATAGCGGCGGCGGAGAAGGTAATGACGGTGGTGCAGGCGCAGGATCAGGAAGTGGCTCCGGGTCGGCCGTTGAGATTTCCATAGGCGACGCCTCCGTGACGGAAGGGGACAGTGGAAACGTCGACGCCGTGTTCAATGTGAGCTTGTCCGCGCCAAGCAATCAATTGGTGTCCGTGCAGTACCAGACACAATGGTTAGGGCCTGGAAATCAGCAGGCGGCGTCACCTGTGCATGATTACGATTCGCAAGTATCGCTGATCTCGCTTTACTTTCTGCCGGGCGAAACCGACAAGACCATTAACGTGACGGTAAAAGGCGACGTTCTCGACGAGTACGACGAACAATTCGAAGTGCACCTGTTCGATCCAACCAATGCCACGATTGTTGACGGAGTTGGCGTTGGCACAATCGAAGACGATGACGCCCCACCAACGATTAGCATTAACAACATCACCGTGCCGGAATGGGATTCCGGCATTGTTCATCCGGGGTTTACCGTATCGCTTTCCGCACCCAGCGGAAAAGAGGTGAGCGTCAATTATGAGTTGCGGCAGCGTGATCCATATCCCATCGATCTGACACTAGACTGGGCAGCGACCGCCGACGTGGATTTTGCGACAGCGTCAGGCACAGTTTACATCCCTGCGGGAGACACAAGTACAACCATTCCGCTTCCATCGATTTACGACGACGACATCGATGAAGAGGATGAAGTCTTTGACGCGTTTCTGACTGGCGAAGTAAACGCAACCCTTACAACGACCAAAGGCCGCGCGACAATTACGGATAACGACACGTCCTACATCAGCATTCGCGATACCACCGACTTCGAGCAGCAAGGCAGTGCTGTTTTCCTGGTCGAATTGTCTGCGCCGTCCGAACGTTATCCTTCGGTCGTTTTTTCGACGAGCGGGATTAGCGCGACATCAGCTATTGATTTCACGTGGACTTCCGGCATCTTGAACTTTGGACCGAATGAGACCGAAAAGGAAATTACCGTTTTTATTTCGGACGACGGAATTGACGAAGGAAGTGAGACGTTCCAAGTCAATCTCTCCTCGCCGCTTCGTGTATCGATTTCTGACGCTCAGGCCATTGGTACGATTGCGGAAGTCGACATTCTGATCGATAGCAACAATGACGGTACGGTCAACAAAGCGAGCGACGACCCGGATAGCTCTCCTAATTTCGAGTATCAAAATCCAAAGGTCATCCTGGCCGGAAGCGGTTTGGCGGAACTCAACGTAAATCTTGGCGACACATCCGGTCTCAGCGGCTTTACCGTCGCAATTCACACCGGTGGCAACATTCGGTTGTGGACGAGCGCGGCGAAGGACGTCGAAATCCCCGCGTATTATTCGATTTCCATCGATTCGTACCCAAGTTCGATATTTGTTGAAGGCGTCTCGCCCGGCACTGAAACCTTGACGGCTGTGCTGAGCGACGGGTATTGGTGGACCTCGGATGTGGTGAGGGTCGAGGTGATCGGCATCGTCGGTCTGGAATCCGTTGATTTCCAAAATAATCACGATCTAGTCTCCGATCCTTCGAGCAGCGGCAGTATTAGCTTTACGGCCGCCTTCGAATGGCATGATGCCGATCTGAGCGGAACGGCGACCGACAACGCCGGCGATAGACGCTATCCCGTCGCTTATACGCGCAACAGCACGCTCACGCTCGGCGCAACAATCAAGTTGACCGGGTCGTTTTACGGATCAGTGCTTGTCAAAGCCAAGGGATTTAGCAACGGGCTTGCGGCCATGGATATTGAACCGACGGCTGCCACGGTTTCCGGCAACACGATTACCGTATCAGGTGCAAGTGGTGCAGACGCTCGCTTTCAAGACGCCATCGACTTTCTTCCCAACTTCGAATTGGATTGGGCCATCTCCGCGGACGGTGGGGCGACTTGGATTTCTGCAGGTGTAAGTTCGAACCCGGTCTATTTGACCTATCGCGACCCTACGGCCAGCACGCTTTATCACTCGCTGGTGCATATAGGATCGACCGCGGCCAGTGGATTGAACGGCAATGAAACTGATGTTGTGGACGCCGTTTGGCAGCCGTTTGCTAACCTCGACGTTCATCGCGTGCACCGTGACGCCACCACGGGGGACATTTCCGAAGGAGATCAGTTGACGTATTGGGGAGTAGAAACAACAACCGTCAAGACGAGCGCGGCGCTACTTCAGGAGGGCACTGGGCAATGCGGGGCATGGGCACATCTTTTTCAAGACGTACTCGCTGCACAAGGTATCATCGGTACCACAATTGTTGAAATCAAGCCCAAGGATTTTCCGTGGTATGTTGGGATGGCAATCAAGAAGTGGGAGTTTTCAGGTCCGGGAACTGTCAATGTCGCATCGTTAGTCATTCCGTCAACTGATGATCTTATGGTCATCGACCAACGCCCAAATGGCGCAGTAACGTTAATAGACAAGGATTACTTCCTGGACTATAAGTATAGCGAAGGTATCGATGTTGAACGTAAGGAGTCATTCGGACAGGGTAATGACTGGTCACCGGAGATTTTCCTAAATCACTTTATCGTAAAGTACGGTACACAGTACTACGATCCTTCGTATGGGGGCGGTCCTTACGGTTCTCCCAATGAATGGGAAGCCAATGCCCTTGATGGCTTTGTGATTCTTGTCGTGGATCCGGCAACCGGCACCGCAGGACGCCTGTTAAAGAAAAATGGGCCGGCACCAGAGACCTTGTTTGACGAATGAATTTCTTTAAGAAAACTAAAGTAATGGCTGCTTTATCCCTACTTATGATTGTCCACATAGTGCAATGTGACCCATCGCATGTGCCAGTGTTTCACCGTCCAAAAGAAGCCGAGCGTTGTACTGTCGAAGCTAGTTTACGCACTAATTCCGGCGGACTCGCAATTCTATTTCAGAAAACTGCAAAGTTGTCCATTCTTTCTGACGGCAACGCGCGGTCAATCGCTGGCTGGCTGTCGTGGCTTGAATGGCGAGATACGTCAACGGGCAGTACGCGGCTCATTTGGCAACAGTTTAACACTCACATCTGCGCCGCTCCATATTTGAATCCTCACGGCTTTCTCGTCGCTGCGCGAGACGACAACCGTGTGGGGATAGCATATGTCGGCCCAGTGTTTTCGTTCATCGAAGTGGATGTTCGAAAACATGTTCCACCACTCGAATTAACGCGCAGGCCCGCGAACCTTGAGGAACCCGGCCGCGCGTTTTTGGGAGTCCAAGTCGATAAATTGCCAACAATCCCAATCGCCAAACTATTGCGCGAACGGCACGGAGACATGCAAATGCGACGTTTGCTGGCAGGAGAAAACAAAATAGCGAGGCTTTCGTACGACGATAGGGGGTGGGTGTTTATAATTACCGCCGGCGAACACGAATTCAAATTGATTCTGTCGGACGACACGGTTTGGACACTTGAGGACTAACGATTTGCAGGATACGGTAGGTTCATAATGATTGGAGGCTCGCAAAATGTGCGGTTGTCAAAGGAAAGTGTTTTTGCTTCTCGTCAATTGTGTGTTTTCAACGACCGCAATTGCGGACGAAAAAGGCATTCGCGAATGGCAACATCTACGCGATGATGTCGCGCGGCTGGAAAGGGAGAATCTGGACTTGCGGAAAAAGACGGAGGACCTCTCAAAGCGGTTAGCGGAGCAGCAACAGACGACGATGGAGATTTTTGAACGATTCCTTGCGCCCGATCGGCTGTTTCAAGCGGCATTCGCCGATGCTGATCCGGCCATTCGACGGTGGGCGATTCGGCAGTTAGGGGACTCAGGTGAAGTCGCTGTGATCCATTTTGGTCGCTTGCTGGACGCCAAACGAGATGACGACGAATCGGTTCGCCGGGCCGCGGAAGCGGCCTGGGAAACACTTCAAAAAACCGCACCCGACGCCTTGCGCCGCGAGTTCGAACGCATCCAGAATCTCCGAAATCAAGCGACACCGAAATAGCTGCGCCTCTCGCCATTTTCGCAGCGACACCGGACCCTAGACGACGGACGACACGATCGACCTGACCTATCACGAGGTGTAATCACAATGAAATGCGTCTTTCAACTTTTTGGCTGGATCGGGTTTTTTGCTTGCTGTGTTTTGGTCAACGTCGTAAGCGCGCAGGAGGAACGCGCCGAATTGCTACAGCTACGCGATGCACTTGAACGCCTCGAACGGGAAAATGTCGCGCTGAAATCACAGCTTAAGGAGGAACAGGAGCTACGTCTAGCTTCCGAGCGGCAACTGCATGACGAAGCTGCGATGGCACTGAACATGTTATCGCAGAGCGCGCAAACGCTGGTCAAATCACCCGATCCCGATCTGCGAATGTTGGCGATAACGATGATGGGAGCCAGCGAGCGCTCGATCCAGGCGAATCTGCCACTCTTGCGCGAACTGGCGAACGATCCGAACGAATTCGTTCGGCAGACTGCGTCGGCCGTTATGCGGAGAGCCGAGGGTACAAGGGAGCGGCAAATAACGCCGGACGAACAAGCTGCCGTAGCCGCGCTAAAGAGTTTCGGCGCCCGAGTGGCCACGAACGGCGGAGGGCACCTTCGTTACTTGGATGCAAGCAATCTTGCGAGCCGATTCACGGACTCGGAAATGCAACTGCTAAAAGGCGCGCGACATGTCGAGGTACTTAACTTGAGCCTTACGGGTGTCTCGGACGCAGGTCTCAATCCAATCGTTGACATGTCTGCGCTGCAAATTATTATGGTACCGAACGGCGTTACCGATAAGGGACTAGAGAATCTACGCGACTTGTCCAACCTTCGGGCGCTTTATTTGGGCGCGAGTAAAGTTTCAGATGACGGGCTTGCTGTAATCGGAAGCCTGCCGGCTTTGGAAGTTCTTGTTTTGACACGTTCAATGGAAATACAAGGTTCCGGCCTGGTCCACTTGAGCGGTTGTCGGAAACTGGAAAAGTTGTCTCTTCCCGGCAGCGTTGCCGACATCGAGCTGAAACACTTAGTCAACCTGTCTGGATTGCGTGTGTTGGGTTTGGACGACGGCTATACGGACGCTGCAATCCATCACATTAAAGCTTGCAAAAACCTTAGTGATCTCTATTTGAGAAAGACGAAAATATCTGAAGCCGGCATTCGTGAACTTTCGGCCTCGTTGCCGGATTTGATGATTCATCGGGTTCCGTAGATCATCCGATGGACATTGTCTACATTCTGCGCCATAGCCGCCATGACGACGCGGAAATCCGTATGTCGTTACGCAGCGTCGCCAAGTGCATGCCGTGGATCGGGAAAGTATGGGTTTTTGGGGACCGGCCGGCGTTTCTGTCGAATGATACGGCCGTGATCCAACACGTGCCTCACGAGTATACGGCGCGGGTGGGCGGGTTTCGCACGCCGGTCACCAATGGGTTTCTGCTGCTGTTTCTGGCATCGCTGATCCCGGAGCTGAGCTTCGAGTTTGTTTGGTTCTGCGACGATTACATCCTGCTGGACGAAGTGCCCGAACCGCTGATCCGGCGTGATCGATATTTGGAAGACCTGGGCCAAGTGAAAAATCGGGGGCGGGGCGTGTGGAAGGGGATGCTGTGGCAGACGTACGACACGCTCCGGCGGCTGGGCTATCCGGGGCTGAACTTCGAATCGCACACGCCCCGCTACCTGACCAAGAAGCGAGTGTTCGACGCCTACTGCGACCTGAAAGACTTCGTCAGCCAGGACCGCTGGTTCGGAATGCTGGGTGCGACGGCCATCATGAACCACGCACTGAAAACGGAACGCGAGAAAACTCAGTTGACGTTGGTTCGCCAGGAGAATCTGGTCGCCGGGTTTTACGACAAGCCGGCCGTGTACGAGCAGATCGTCGAGCGCTGCGCTGGCAAGAAGTTTCTGAACTTCGACGACGTGGCATTCAGCGCGGGCATGGAACGCTTCCTGGCTGAAAGATTTTCCAGTCCGTCAATCTACGAGAAGCAAGGTTTCGGCGACGAGCGCGAGCCCGGTTTGGCGCAGCGTTCATAACCGCGCGGTGCGAACGACCAGACTTGCCTTTAGGTTTCTGGCGTTGGGAGGCGTTTCGGGGGACGATTGATTGACGCGGGCCTGTGAACTGTGCACAATGATGGCAGTTTTCTCCAGCCGCTTGATGTCCCTCCGCACTGCCGCACAGAGAGCCTGCCTGCGATGAAGCGATTTCCTGTTCCTGCCGCCGGCTTGTTGGTGTGTGGGCTGTTGGCTTCACAGGTGCGCGCCCAGCCGTCGTTGACGCATGCGGTGCCGGCGGCGGTGACGCCCGGCAAGACGGTTGAATTGACGTTGCATGGGGCGAAGTTGGATGAGCCGCTGAGCCTTTGGACCAGCTTCCCTGCCAACGTGGAGTTGGTGGCGGCCGAAGGTGACAAGCCCAACCCGGCGAAGCGGACGTATCGAGTGACGCTGGATGCCAACGTGCCGGTTGGGCACGGCGGAATTGTGGTGGCCACGGCCGAAGGGGCGTCGGATGCGCTGGTCGTGTTGATCGACGATCTGCCGACTGTGGCGGACAGCGGCGCAAACACGACCCCCGCGGACGCTCAGCGGATTGAATTGCCCGTGGCGGTTGACGGCACGGCACAGGCCGCAGGTTCTC
>JBGTKH010000394.1:0-5728 GCA_041744735.1 Pirellulaceae bacterium
GACAGTTACAGCCAACAGTTTCGGGGTCACTTTTGATCTCGACGTTAACAACGGCAACGACTTTCTCGTCTGCGTTAGAGGTCAAGACGAAACTGAAATCGCCGAGTTGTTGGAAGCTGTCGGGTTTCAGCAAGATACGGACGTTCTCGACACCTGGTTCAGTTCCGCCCTCTGGCCTCATTCAACACTCGGTTGGCCAGAGAATACGCCGGAGTTGGACTACTACTACCCAACCAGCGCTCTGATCACCAGCCGCGACATCATTACGCTGTGGGTGGCGCGGATGGTTTTGATAGGCTTGAACAATCGCGGCGACGTCCCGTTTCGCGAGGTCTTCATTCATCCGAAGATTCTGGACGGCTACGGCGAGACGATGTCGAAGTCGAAGGGGAACGGCGTCGATCCGCTGGATGTGATCGACAAGTTCGGGCCGGATGCGCTGCGGTACGGCTTGGCGTATCTGACGACCGAGACGCAGGACGTCCGCATGCCGGTGCAGTTCGAGTGCCCGCATTGCGATGCGCTGATCGAGCAGACGAAGAAGAATCGCGAATTGGCTCGGGTCAAATGCACGAAGTGCGGCCAGGAGTTTTCCACACAGTGGGCCAAGAAGCCCGAGGACACGGCGCTGCCGCGCGGGGCGGTGGTCAGCGAGCGGTTTGAGAACTCGCGCAACTTCTGCAACAAGCTGTGGAACGCCTCGCGGTTCGCGCTGCTGAATCTGGGCGAGTTCACGCTGGCGCCTGTTGCGGACAATGAACTGGCCGTCGAAGACCGCTGGATTCTCAGTCGGCTGGCGACGGTTACGAAAGAAGTCACCGAGTCGCTCGAAGCGTATCACTACGCCGACGCCGCCCGCGCGCTGTACGATTTCGCCTGGGACGAGTTCTGCAGCTTCTACGTCGAGATGCTCAAAGGCCGCTTCCAAGACGCCGCGCAGCGCCCGGTCGCTCAGCGCGTCATGGCCCACACGCTGGACACACTGCTGCGTCTGCTGCACCCGATGATCCCATTCATCACCGAAGAGGTCTGGCAACTGCTCGGCAAAGTCGCGCCCGAGCGCGGACTGACTCAACCGTCACCGGCGACCGAGAGCATCATGATCGCCGCGTGGCCCGAGGCCGACTTGGCGCGGCAGGACGGCAAAATCGAAGCCCGCTTTTCCAAGTTCCAAGTCACGCTGAGCGCGCTGCGCGACATCCGCGCTGGCCAAAACATTGCGTCGAGGCAGGTAATTCAGTTTGGTGCGCGTTGTGACGATGAGACCGCAGAAATGCTTAAGCCGATGGAGCCCTATTTCAAGACGATGGCAAATAGCATAACAACGGGGTGGGGATCGAACGTTCAACCGCCGCCGACCAACGCCACCGTCAGCCTGCCGGGTATGGAAATCTTCGTCGACCTGAAAGACTTCATTAACGTCGAGGAAGAGATCGCTCGTCTGGAAAAGCAGATCCAGAATCTCGAAGGGCAGATCAAATCGAAGCAGGGCAAACTGGCCAACGCCAGTTTCGTCGAACGAGCCCCGGCCGACGTCGTTCAGCGCGAGCGAGACAGTCTGGCTCAACTCGAAGAGCAACTCTCATCCGCCCGCAAGGCGCTCGAGGAACTGACGCGGGGTCAGTAGCACTTTGGAGTGCGGCGACTCGTCGCCGCTTTGGGATTTTGGAGTGCGGTGATGATTCACCGCTTTGGCAGTTTAGGATCTTCGGAGCAGGTTAGCGTTAACTAATCCAAAATTCCTAAAGCGGTAACGAGTTACCGCACTCCACAAAGTCCTAAAGCGGCGACGAGTTGCGGCACTCCGAAAAATGGTTACGCGACTTGTTCGGATTCGAGCATGTGCTCGACGCCGTCGGCTTTGGCGATGACGACGACGCCTCCGTCGCTGACCGTGAAGCCGCGGCGGCGTTCCAGGTCCAGGTCGTAGCCGATGCGGGCGCCGGGCGGGATCGTGACTCCCTTGTCGATAATCGCTCGGCGAATCATTGCACGGCGGCCGACGTCAACGCCTTCGAACAGGATTGAATCCTCGATGTGAGCGTAGCTGTTCACGCGCACTTGTGGACCGAGGATGCTACGCTCGACGTGACCGCCGGACACGATGCAGCCCTGGCAGACGATGCTGTCCAGCGCCCGGCCTTGCCGCTCCTTGTCCCCTTTGCTGCCGAAGACAAACTTGGGCGGCGGCAGGTTCTGCTGATAGGTACGAATCAGCCACTCGTCGTCGTACATATTTAACAGGGGGTCGATGCCGACCAGGTCCATGTTGGCTTCAAAGTACGCATCCAGTGTCCCCACGTCGCGCCAGTACGCATCGCTCTTGCGGTTTTCGTCGCGGAAGGGAAACGCAAACACGCGGTGCGTGTCGATGATCGACGGGATGATGTTGCGGCCGAAGTCATGAGCGCTGTCGGGCCGCGTGGCGTCCAGGCACAGTTGCTCGAACAGGAACCGTGCCGTGAACACGTAGATGCCCATCGACGACAGACAGTGTTTGTCGTCGCCGGGAATCGTCTTTGGGTTGGGCGGTTTCTCCTCAAAGCCCACGATCCGCTGGTCGGAGTCGATTTGCATCACGCCGAACTGCCGCGCGTCGTTGACATCCACGCGCAGAGCACCGATGGTCAGGTCGGCGCCGACCTCCTGAAGGTATTCGACCATCGTGCGATAGTTCATCTTGTAGATGTGATCGCCGGCCAGGATGACCACGTAATCGGGCCGCTCTTTTTCCAGCGTGTAGATGTTTTGGTACACGGCGTCGGCGGTGCCTTGGTACCAGTGTTCGTCGATGCGCTGCTGCGGCGGGACGACGTCGATGAACTCGCCCAGTTCACGGCAGAAAAAATGCCGCCAGCCGAGGTTGATGTGCCGGTCCAGGCTCATGGCCTTGTACTGCGTCAGCACCAGCATCTTCCGCAGGCCGCTGTTCAGGCAGTTGGACAAGGAGAAATCAATGATGCGATAGTTGCCGCCGAACGGCACGGCGGGCTTGGCACGGTCGCGAGTCAGCGGCTCCAGCCGCGATCCCTTGCCTCCCGCCAATACGACCGCCAGCGCGTTGTTCATGATGTATGCTCCGTCAAGATGAGTCCGTTGGTCCGAATTTGCCCGCATTCTAACGGCTTCGCGCCGCAGACTGAATAGGGGACGAATCGACGCTGTTTGAGGCGCTCCATTGCTTCAGCCACAGTTCGAAGATCAGCAGCGCCCACAGGCGGTAACTGTGGTCAAACGCTGCCGACTCGTGTTCCTGAACGAGGCGCGCAACCACTTCGCCGCGGAAGTAGCGGCGGCTGTGGGCCGATTCCGCCAGCAGCACGTCGTGAGTCATCTCGCGCAGCTCGTTGCGGAACCAGTGGTCCAGCGGCACGCCGAAGCCCATTTTCGGCCGCGTCCAAATTTCTCGCGGCAGCAGATCGCCGAACGCTTGCCGCAACAGCCGCTTACCGCGCCCCCAGCGATATTTCAGCCTCCGCGGCAACGACGTGGTTAGTTCCACCACGCGATAGTCCAGCATCGGTTGGCGGCATTCCAGGCCGTGGGCCATCGACGCGATGTCGACTTTCGTCATGAGATCGCACGGCAGATAGGTGACCAAATCCGCCAGCGAGGCGGCTGTGATCGGATCTCGCTTCGAGGCACGGGTCCAAGCCGATTGCAAAAAAGAAAAAGGATCGGAGTCGGGTAGTTCGGCGAGAAACTCGTCGCAGTACAGCGCGGCCCGGCGGGATTCGTTGAAAATGGCAATCCATTCCAGGTAGCGGCGCTGCGGCGAGAGGGCCAACGACTCGCTAAAACGTTTGAAGCGCCGCAGCACCGACTTCTGCCGGGAGCCGGGTAACGATTGCCAGAACTTCGCGGCCAGTACGCGGCGCAGCGGACCGAGCCGATCGATCCAGCCGCCCAGCGCCACGGCGCGATATCGCGGATAACCGGCGAACAGTTCATCGCCGCCGTCGCCGGTGAGCGCGACGGTTACATGCTCCCGCGTCATTTGCGACACGTACCACGTGGGAATCGCGGAGCTGTCGGCAAAGGGCTCGTCATAATGCCAAATGAGCTTTGGCAATATGTCAACGGCGTCGGGCGTGACTTGGAATTCGTGATGGTCGGTCTTCAAGTGCTGAGCGACTTGGCGGGCGTAACGTGTCTCGTCATACTCCGGTACGGAAAAGCCGATGCTGAACGTTTTTACCGGCTCGGCCGATTGCTGTTGCATTAGCGCAACGGTGAGCGATGAATCGACGCCGCCCGAAAGGAACGCA
Organism: Pirellulaceae bacterium; assembly: GCA_041744735.1. Classification (GTDB taxonomy): domain Bacteria; phylum Planctomycetota; class Planctomycetia; order Pirellulales; family Pirellulaceae; genus JBGTKH01. Next base: position 4,269 of record JBGTKH010000394.1, read on the forward strand.
CCGAGCGGCACGTCGCTGCGCATGCGGAGTTGCACGGCGGACGTGAGTGTCTCCCGTAGCGCCGCGACAGCGTCGGCTTCGCTGATTCGCCGCTCAAAATTAAAGTCCGGCTGCCAATACGATTTCACTTGCAGCCGGCCATCTTGAAACACGGCCCAGTGACCGGGCGGCAGCTTGCGAATGCCGCGAAAGATGGTGTTAGGATGAGGGATGTATTGATACGTCAGGTACTCATCGACGGCACTGGGGTCGATGTCGCGCGGCAGACCGGGAACTTCGAGCAAACTTTTCAATTCGCTGGCGAACAATAGCCGCTGAGGCTCGGCACGGTAGACGAGCGGCTTCTTACCCAGCCGGTCGCGAGCCAGCACCAGCCGCCGCCGCGCGGCGTCCCAGATGGCGACGGCGAACATGCCGTTGAGATGCGAAAAGCAATTGAGCCCTTCGTCTTCGTACAGGTGCACAACCGTTTCCGTGTCGCTGTGCGTGCGGAACGTGTGTCCCGCGCCTTCCAGCCGATGACGCAGCGACTCGAAGTTATACACCTCGCCGTTGCAAACGACCCACACGCTGCCGTCTTCATTCGATATCGGCTGCGCGCCGGTTTCCAAATCGATGATCGCCAGCCGCCGAAATCCCAACGCCACGCCGGGCAGCGATTCATACGGCGGCCGCAGACGGAATTCGCTGAGATATTTTCCCTGATCGTCCGGCCCCCGATGCCGCAACACGTCGGTCATCCGCGCCAACACCGGCGGCTCGATGCCCAGCTTCGGATCCGTCCAAATTGCACCGGTGATGCCGCACATGCAATCGCTCGATTACCGAAAGGGTAAATGGGGCCAGCCAAGAGGATTGGTTTTATCGGTTTGTGCAGCGGCCGACAACTGGCAATTGACCTGCGAGTGACTTTATCGTCATGGACGTTTATAATCGGTTCGTGCAATCTTCCATTCCGCATATGTAATGTCGCTCGTTGCAATGGCGTTGCGATGGCATTCTCGCATTACGATTGAGGACACGCACATGGCCACGCTAAACATCAACATTCCTGATTCGGTGGAACAGTTTGTGGCGACCAAGGTCGCCCAGGGGGGCTATTCGACGCCCAGCGAATTCATCGTTGATGTTTTGCAGCTCTTCCAGCAGCGAGACGGCATCGAACAAAAGCTGCTGGCCGCGATTGACAACAACGACTTTGAGGAAGTCACACCTGCCCTTTGGGATCGCTTACGTGAGCGAGCTTCGCAAGGAAGCGGCAATCATGGCTCTTCCTAAACGGACGGTCCTCCGCGAATCACTAGCCGAGCGGGATTTAGCGGAGCAAGTTGACCATCTCGCGGCACGCAGTCGCGCGGCTGCGCTCCGATACATTGATGCTGTCGAAAGGGCTATGGAACGCAATGGCGGCAACGCAGTTCTTCAGCCAATCTATTTAAACGGATCGGCCGCCGCGCCGC
>JBGTKH010000395.1:0-6029 GCA_041744735.1 Pirellulaceae bacterium
CCGACTTTCGTCGGGGGCTTCGTTGTGCGACGATGTTCGGTCAGTGCTTGGTCTGGGAGTGACCTCTCCCACCGACTTTCGTCGGGGGCTTCGGCTTTACGAAACGGCAATACGAATGATTGACTGTCCAACGATTACTAAAGACCAGATTCGCCGCCACTACGATTTGGCCACGCCTTTCTATTGGCTATTGTGGGGACGGCATGTGCATCATGGGCTATGGAACGGTTCTGAATCCGCCAACGTGGCACAACAGAATCTGATTGATACACTGGCACGCGCGGCGGGCATTCAATCCGGGCAGCGTGTGGTGGACATCGGTTGTGGCATGGGCGGTTCGTCAATCCGTCTGGCACACACCTTCGGTTGCGACGTTACCGGCGTGACCGTCAGCCGCGTGCAAGCCGGTTGGGCACGAACGACGGCGCGAATTCGTGGCGTGGCGAAGCAAACGAAATTTCACTGCGCCGACGCCGAACAAATCTCCTTCGATCCGGAATCGTTTGACGTGCTGTGGAGCATCGAATGCACCGAGCACTTGTTTGACAAACCGCGTTTCTTCCGCCGCGCGGCTGAGTGGTTGCGGCCCGGTGGACGAGTGGCGATTTGTGCCTGGCTGGCCGGCGATCCGCTCGACGACGAAGCGATGGTCCAACAAGTGTACGACGTGTGCGAAGGATTTCTCTGCCCGTCATTGGGCACGAGCAACGACTATGCCCGCTGGCTCAGCGATGCGGGGCTGACCGTCCAGCGCCGCGAAGATTGGACCGACCGCGTCTGTGAAACGTGGGAGATTTGCCTGCGGCGCGTCAAGCGATCCGGCGTCCGCTGGCTGGCCCGGCTGACCGGCCGCGACGACGCGTGTTTTCTGGATCGCTTTGAAACTATCCTCAACGCCTATCGCAGTGGGGCCATGCGCTATGGTTGCTTCATCGCCAGCAAGCACGGTCGTGGTTAAACGCAGATTTCGCAGATGGCCGCCGAGTGTATTTCCTCTGCGAAAGTCCGCGTCATCCGCGTTTGAAATTAGCACTACATGAATCAATAATCGACATTCGCACGCAGTCCCTATGCCGCTTCCCAGGATGTGATGCCCGTTTCCGCTTACGCCCGCCGCTGTTTAATCACGCTGCTGTTGGTGGTCGTGTCTGCTCCGCTGGTCCTTTACGGTGCTTGGCGGAGCACGCGGATGGGCCCGAATTCTCCGGTGGACTGGGTGCCGGAGGATTTTCCGGCGCGGCTGCGTTACGATTTGTTTCAGCGAGCGTTTGAAGCCGGCGATCTGGCCATCGTGGGCTGGCCGGGTTGCACGGTGGACGACCAACGGCTGGAGAAGTTCGCCGCGGCGCTGCAAGCCTCGCCACCGGCCGCCGACAGTCAAGGTCAGCCGCACTTCGAGCGTGTGCTCACCGGCTATCATTCGCTGCGATTGTTGATGGACGAGCCGCTGAACGTGCCGCGCGCGGAAGCGCTGCGGCGGTTGCAAGGATCGCTGGTAAGCCGAGACGGCGAGAACACGTTTGCTGTAGTCGTCTTCACCCGGGCCGGTGCGGACGATCGGGCGCGAGCTATCGGCTTAATCCACAGCATCCTGGAAAACGAATGCGGCATCTCGCGCGAGGATCAGCATTTGGCCGGACCGATTGTCGACGGGCATTACGTCGACATGGCCAGTTCGCAATCGTTGAATTGGTTCGCGCCGCCATCCGCACTGATCATTTTGCTAATGACGTGGTGGATGCTGAAGTCGCTGCGCGTGGCGCTGGGCGTGTTTGTGCTGGCGCTGTACTGCGAGGTGCTAACGCTGGCTTTCGTCCACTTCTGCGGCCAGCAGTTGTCGGCGATCCTGATCGTCATGCCGCCGCTGGTGTTGGCGTTGGCCGTGGCCGGCGGCATTCATCTGGTGAATTACTACTTCGACGCGCTGGCCGAGGGCGAAGGCGCCGACGTGTCGCACCGCGCGCTGGCCATCGGCTGGATGCCTTGCGCGTTGTCCGCGGGCACCACCGCCATTGGCTTGGCGTCGCTGGTGGCCAACGACATTGCCACGATCCGCACGTTCGGCGCGTTCGCCGCGGCGGGCGTGACGGCCACGCTATTTCTGCTGCTGATCTGCATTCCCGGCGGGTTCGATTTGGGGCTGCTGCCGATTCACGGCTCGCGGCACACCTGCGAGAACCATCTGGCGGGCGAAACGCTGTCGGCCGCCGTGCTGAATTGGCTAAACCGCATCGTCGACCGCTATCACACGGCGATTGTCGTGGCTGCGATTTTGCTGATGGTCGGCACGGGCTGGGGCCTGCCGTGGCTGCAAACGTCGGTCAAGATCCGCACGCTGTTTAGTCCGCAGAGCCGCATCCTGCGCGATTACGCCTGGCTGGAAGAGCATGTCGCGCCGTTGGTGCCAATCGAAATCGTGGTGCAATTCGAGCACGATTGTTCGCTCAGCTTCCGACAGCGGATGGAACTGGTTGGCGACGTACAGCGTGAGTTGGGCAAGGTCGAGTCCGTGCAGGGAACCATGTCCGCGCTGACGTTCGCACCAGACATGCCTTTATCGTCAAGCCTCCGCGACACGGCGCGCCGCGCCGCGATTTTCCGCGCCCTGCAAACGAACCGTCAGTACCTGATCGACCTGAAGTATTTGAACGAAACGGCCGGCGTGCAGCAGTGGCGAGTGACGGCGCGAGTGAGCGCACTGAACGACATGGATTACGGCCACTTTCTGGCGGACTTACAACGCAAGGTCGATCCACTCTTAGCACGTGGGGGAACCCGCGGCGTGTCGGCCGTTTACACCGGCATCATGCCGCTGGTGCACGAGATTCAGCGCAAGCTGATGTCCGGCTTGTTTTGGAGTTTTCTCTCCGCGCTGGTGCTGATCACCGTCGTGACGATGATCGTGCAGCGCGGCGTGTTGACCGGCTTGGTGGTAATGATCCCCAACGTCTTCCCGATGACGTTATTGTTTGGCCTGCTCGGCTGGTGGCAAGCGCCGATCGACATCGGGTCGGTGATGACGGCCAGCGTCGCATTGGGCATGTCGATCGACGGCACGCTGCACTTTCTGACCTTCTTTCGCCGCGGCCTGGACCAAGGCCACTCGTTGCGCACCGCCGTGCACGACGCCTACGAGCGCTGCGCCGCCGCGATGACCGAAAGCACGCTGATCTGCGGCGTGGGGATGCTGGTCTTCGCCTTCAGCTCCTTCGTCCCCAGCAGCCGCTTCGCCTGGATGGTCTTCGCCCTGCTGGCCCTGGCCCTGTTCGGCGACCTAGTCCTGTTGCCCGCCCTGCTGCTAGGCCCCTTAGGAAAACTCTTCCGCCGCCGCTCGCGGTTTTAATGAGAAGGTTGAGTATCGCTTCATCAAGAACATTGCCCATGCCACTGCTTGCTCGGAAGCAGTGCCGTACCGCGTCCCATCCAGGAAGAACTCCTTCACGATTCTGCGCGGAGTGAATTCGACCATCGAAGTCGTCTCACCAATCCGCACTGCTTCTCCGCAGACTCCGAAGCAGTGGCACATCCATCGAGTCGTCCAGCAGGGCCACCCAGCCGATCACTCGGTATGTTCAATGGCCTCGAATAATAGCTCCGGAAGATTGCTCAGGCGGCTGGCTTCGTCGGCTAGTCGGGGGTGGATGAAGATGCGGACGCGTTTGACGTAGTCGTCGAATTGTTTGCGGGCCAGGGTTTGGACAACGGGTGAGACGTCGCCGAGCGGGCGGTAGCAGTTTTCTTTCGGGAAGTGAATTTCGACGTGGAATTCCACCTCGCGCTTGACCGGCGGGGCGTCGAAGAGAACTTCGTGCGGGGCGACGCGGCGGGCGATTTGGCGGCTGAGGATGTTGGCTAACGACTCGGCACAGGCGGCCAGCCACGGGTACGGGCGGCGGGCCAGTTGGTCGTACAGCTCGCGCTGCTGAAAGAAACTGTATTGTGCCAGCCGCTTGTAGAGCTGCCGCGTGGGGCCGAACAGGCCGTCGAGCAACTCGCGCGACGGGCCGTTGCCGGCGGCTCGCGTTAATTCGGCGATCATCGGCAGTTCGGTCAGACGAAACAGCGCGTCGAGGTCCAACTGGTCGTGCAACAGGTAGAACGCACGCTGCAACATGGCGGTGGCGGACCGCACGGCGTGATGCCAATAGACTTCACTGAACATTACGTAGCGGGCGAAGACCATCATCTCCGCCGCGGTGCGTCCCTTGTCGCTGATTGCCAGCCCGTCGCCGGCTTCGTTCAGACACAGGCTGCCGATCAGCCGCTGCTGGTCGAAGTTGCGGCCGTACGGCACGCCGGCATGCAAACTGTCGCGGCCCAGATAGTCCATCTTGTCGATGTCGATCGGGCCCGACAGGATGCTGCGCAAGATGCTGGACCGCGTGTCGCGCGGCTTCTCGGACAGCAGCGCGACGACCTCACGCGGGTTGATGCTCCAATCGTCACGCAGCGTGTCGGCGATTTCTCCTTCCAGCAAGAAACTGTTGGCGAACAGTTCGTGCTCCGGAACGCCCGGCAGCCGGATGTCTTCGATCGGGTGACAGAACGGCCAGTGGCCCAAGTCATGCAACAGCGCCGCCACAATCAGCACCTCGGCATCGGCCGGCGTGATCGCGGCGGTGAATCGCGGATCGTACGATAGATGTTTTAGATACAACAGGGCCAGCCGATACACGCCCAGCGAATGCTCGAACCGCGAATGATTCGCGGCCGGATACACGAGCGACACCAGCCCGAGTTGGCTGATGTGGGCCAGCCGGCGGAATTCCGGCGCGTCGATGATCTGCCGCACGCGCGGCGTGAGCGGCACGTCCAATTCCTGAGGAATGCGAATCTGCTGCCGCCGCGAGTCGAGCCCTTGAATCTCCGGGATATCGCCGATGGTGGACATAGCTAATTCAAGATGCTCGGCTCAGAGAGCCAAGCTACAGGGAATCTCCGGGATATCGCCGATGGTGGACATAACTAGTTCAAGATGCTCGGCTCAGAGAGCCAAGCTACAGGGAATCTCCGGAATGTCGCCGATGGTGGACATGACATGACTAGAACGGTGGCAAGCCAATAGTCAGCCGCAGCAAAACCGTAACGGCCAGATACAATCCATAGTGAAAGAAACCGCTGCCAAAGTCCAGATCGAGGGAAGAGAAAGCCGCTCCGGCACCGGCGGCGAACATCAGCGGCACGATGATCGCCAGCGCGTAAATCTCCAGCGGTTCGCCGAACGTAAACCGCGCCCCCGGCAATGTGATCCATAGCCCGGCGTAAACCAACGCACAAATTCCCACGCGAATCCACAGCGACTGGCCGCGATACGGTTCCAGTTCGTCGTTGCGCAAAAACGAATAGCCGCCGAAGACCAGCGGCGGAGCCAACACGATCGCACCGGCGGCCAGAATCACCGTCGAGAAATTCGCTTTGTCTTCAACACCGAAACGCAACACCAGGGCGAGGATAAACACAACCAGCACACCCGCACCGATCCCTGCGGCGACGACCGGCGACAGTTTCATTTCCTCACGAAAAATCGGCTGCAGCACCGCCCGGCCCGACACGCCCTTGGGTCCGGACGTTTCCGGTGCGTGAATCACCACCTCCTCGGACTTGGCCGGGACGGTGATGGTCGTTTTGCATTTGGGGCACGGCCCTTTTTTGCCTGCGAACTGGTCGCTAACCGAGAATCGTTTTTTGCAGCCGGGACAGACGATGCTGATCGCCATGAAATGACTCGCTTGCGAAGTGTGCAGTCGTGTTGCGAAGCACGTAGTTTGCCAAACTGGGCGGCCTTCGTCTACGGTGGGAGGTCAAATCGGGTTGGGATACGGTTTTCAGTATTCCGGTAACCGCGACCCAACTCTCTAACTCATCACGGTGCCGCCGCAGACGTTGATCAGTTGTCCGTTGATGGCACCGGCCGCCTCGCCGGCTAGGAACACGGCCAGTGAAGCGACTTCTTCGGGCAGCAGGCGACGGCCCAGCGGCGAGGCTTGAGATTCGATCTGCTCGAACGTTTGGCCGGTTCGCGCAACGTC
>JBGTKH010000396.1:0-7772 GCA_041744735.1 Pirellulaceae bacterium
GCTTGGAGGCTACCATTCTCGTGGAGCTGTGTATGATTCTGCTTGGCCTTGTACCAAAGTGACCATTTCAATGCTTCGCCAATCAGTTGTAGAAGTGAGATGACATTTCCGTCTGGTGTTGCGTTGATTTCATTACAAATCTTGCGGATCTTTGGGTCGGCAATTTTATTCACCACGACGGAGTCTATCCGACGACGAGGAACGGACATGGTACCAGAGCGAAGATTGCCCAAAATTTCATCAATCTTGTACTTGATGTCCCTGTAGGCCAGTTCTCGCATGGAACGAGGCATTGCTGGATCTGATGCGGTGGTCTTCCAGTTATTAAGATTGTCCCATGCAGGTGCAAGTGGTGTATTGTGAACGGCGCCCCAAAATTGGAATTGCGCCAGTTTTCCGTGAGCCGATGCGTCCGAGAAATCGTCTAGCGAGACGTCAGCGACCGTCTGTCGAATGGATTCGAAAAGGTCAATGTAAGCAGAGTTGTTCATTTGAGATTGACCGCCTAAAGTGTGAGCTCACCAGCGCGCGGAGGCGGGCGAAGCCCGCCGTAGCGCGTCGGGTGGAGCGAAGGGTTAGGCCTGGAGCGGACGCATGAGGTTATGGGTTTCCGAACGTCTCTAGTTGAAGAGGACTGAAGTAGTGCGCGTTGGACCGGAAGAGTATTACTTGCGACGGTACTACTTGCGTGACGAACGAAGAAGCGAACGACCTAAAGACGAAGGCCCGGGAAGGTATCGGTACAACGTTCACGACATTCACGGCGTGCGCGGCCAAGTTGCGATGCTCAGGCTTCAGGAGGTCAGAGAAATCGGGACGCAAGGCGTTCATGAGCGCGGACTCGTCCACGTATGCTACGGCAGCAGGTGCACCCCTCCGGCCAAACTCGACCTGAAGGGGCTCTTTCCAGAGAACTCGAGCAACGTGCTCGTTCGGCCTGCTCCATCCTGCAGGTTCGGAGACGTGCAGCAGCGAGGTCCCGAGGATTGACATATTCGCCAATGCCAACGCGATCTCCTCGTCGGAATAAGGGAACGTGCGCACCCCATCCCAAAGCATCTGCGCCCGCTCCATGAAGCCCGTAAACTCAGGCGTCCCGGACGACAAAGAGACGGCTTCACGCCGGGCGCGCTCACGCTCGCCCAGGAACTTCAGCACGCGCTCTCGAACCTCCTCCCCGACGTCGGCCGGCGCGCCGCGAAGATCGTCACAAATGTGGAGTCGCGTCGTACCGCTTCCCGGGCTCCATTTCTCAACGTGGTACGCCCCCCACTCCTTTGAAGCCTCGATCCACGAGTCGTGGGGTCCCGGATCGCCATCGACCAAGCAGGCCTGCATCATCTTTTCGGCCCCTGGCGCCACCGAAACGTAGAGGTCTCGATTCCCCATTAGTGCGTCGTGATTGGCAACCTCAAGTTCGTATCGGAAGTACTGGTCAATGAGGACCTCTAACCGGCTGCGACGGGCCGGAAACACGTCCTCGGCTGCGATCTCTTTGTACGAGCCTCTCGGGAAAGTGATCCGGTCAAAGTCGTACCAGGATTCGAAATTGGGTGCCGACAAGAACAAGAAGACGCCAGCTTGGGCTTCTAGTCGCCAGAGGTTGGGTACGGTGATCCGTAGGACCTCGGGTAGGCGCATCTCCGGGAAGAAGGTCTGCTCACAGCAAGAGAGCAGATCCTCGGAATTGCAGCAAACAAGTACGGATGTGCCGCCCTCGCTCTCGTCCCGGGAACTCGCGAAGAAGCCGGCGACCCTCGGTTCGAGGGTGAAGTCACAGAACAGTGTCGGGAGTCCGTAGTGCTGCGCGATCGCGAACTTTTGGTCGACGATCGTGGGATCCTCCCGGTCGGCTAGCACGGCTAGCTCGGGCTGCTCCTCCAACCAGGAGAAGAAGAGCTTTAAGCGCTCGTGAGCTGCCGCCACCTCTTCCTCGTTCAGCCGTGCCAGCGTCGGCACGACCGGCCAATTCTCGCGCTGGCCGCGAAAGAGGTTGTATCGGCCTTCCTCACGGAAACGTTCGGCGAGCGCTACAGCCTCCTCAATGCTGTCCGCTGCATAGTTCTCCATATGCACTCCTCACCCGATGATCGTTCTGCCTAACAATTATTACGCCGACCCGCGTATCTGGGCCGACGGCGACCAGGATAGGCGGCCAAATCTTGGCGGCGTATCCGTCAGTCGGACGGCCCTCATTTTGGCACTTCAGGGCGGAAAAGCAAGGGTCTTCGGGCAACATCTTCCAATCGCAATCCGACACTAAGCCGACCACCGTCGGTCGGCCTAGTATCGGCAAGTGGCGGCACGATACGCCGCCGCACCGGTCGGCCTATCCTGGTCGCGCGAGCCGTTGGCGGCGAGGACCAGGTAGGGTGGGTCTAGTCTTCGACGACCCACCGAAATCCCGCAAAGCTGCGGCGCGCCTCGCATGTCCAACGAAGGTCGGTCGTCGAAGACTAGACCCACCCTACGAAGATCTTGACTACGGCACACTGACGGTTTGGAATTGCTCGCGGGCCAGCGTCAGGGAGCTGGTCAGTGTCTGGTCGCGGAAGAACATGGGGGTGACCCAAAAGTTGCGGTTTAGGGCGACCTGAACCGTCACGGTGACTTGTGGCGTGTCGGCGGTGATGGCCGTCGGTTGGACTTGTACCTGGGCATCGCGGATATAAACGGCGTTCAACGTGTTCAGGGCGGATTGGCGAACATCCTCGGCGGTGGCACCGGGGACGATGCCGCGGCGGGCACCTTCGTAGGCGGCGGTCTCCATCGTGTTGCGGGCCGCATTCACACGCGAGACTTCCACCGCAACGAAGATCATGAAGAACAGCAGCGGCGCCGTCATCGCAAACTCGACGGCCGTGGCTCCTTTGCGTAAACGGCTTCGGCGGTTGTGTGGGCGGTGCGAGTTCACGATACGAGTCGCCTCTGATCAAGGGCTGCAATTACTGCGTGAAAATGACCGGCAGGGTAAGCGCGATTTCGCGAAAGATGTTCCGCAGCGATTCCGCGTCGGGAGCATGATAATGCTTGCCGCCGGTCGCGGCCGCCACGTCGCGCATGTCATTTTGGTTGGCGCCGGCGCCGAAGGTAATCGTGTGAATCACAATATCCTGATTCGCCGCATCGTTAGCGGCCTCGATTGTCGGCCGTCCTTGATTCGCGTTGCCGTCGGTCAGCAGCACCATCGTCTTCGCGGCAAACGGCCGTGCTCGGTTTGGTTCGGTCAACACGATCACCCCGTTGTCGATGCCGGCCGAAATGTTTGTGGAGCCGTTAAACACTCGATTCGAGATAGTTTGCACGGCGTTGTTGACCAGCACTTGGTTGACCGTCAAACGCTGGTCGATGTCCGATTTGTTGTTCGACACCAGGCACCACGTGCCGGCGCTGGAATACGACACGAGCCCCACCTGTTCGATCTCCGGCGTCGTGGCCAGCGTGTCGGTAAACGTGGTAACGGCCGAAGCCAACGCGGCCCAGCGGCTGTCGGGCGATACGGGCTTTTGACAGAATCGCGGGTCGCTGGTCGACATGTTTTCCGCGGTGGACGACAGTCTGAGTTTCATCGAGCTGGAACGATCCACCACCAGGCACACGTCGCGGTCCAGCCGCACGGTGGTCGCGACCTGCGTGGGCTCGAATTCGTACACGCCGATCAGTTTCGCAAACAACAACGGCACGCTGCCCGATGGCGACTCCTCCGTGCGCCGGCCGCTGACGCGAATGCTGTTCACCGGCGTGCCGTTTGGCGTAAACTGCCACAGGCCGCTTTGGGTTGACTGCGAATTGCCGAACTCGATGTCGCTGTCGGCCAGCAGCAGCGGTTTGCCGGCCACGACATTCACCGCCGCCAAGTCTTTCGCCGCTTGACGAGCTTGTGCCGTGTCTTGAGTCCGCGAGAGTGCTTCACCTGCGGCACGCGCTGCCGCGTCCGTTGACGTCCGTAACTGAGTGCGCGTCATTTGCATGTAAGCCACGTCAACCGAAAACGCCACCGCCACGATAAAGATGATCAGGGTCACCGCGATCAACACGACCATCGCGCCGCGGCGATTTGCGGCGCGCGCCGGCGAACGACGAGCAGACCAAGACCTCAGATGGCTTTCAGTCATCGAACCCTCGTCGTTATTCTTTCACCATGATGCATCGCGCGTGGATCGTCCGCTGTCCGTACAGCCACGGCGGGGAAATCGAGTTCGCGTTGCAGGGTGCCGAGACGGAAACTGTGATACGCTGGCCGCGCGGCACCACCGCTACATTCTCGGGCTCGGTTTGCACGGTAGCCTGTTGGATACGCCGGACGGACAATAGGTAGTTGCTTTTCGACGACACGGCCGAGTTGGTCGCGTCTTTGTGAACTGCCACACGAGCACCTTCGTATGCCGACACGTGCAGCGCGTGGTCCAAGAAAATCATGTTGCAGCATTCGATCGCGCCGAACACCAGCAGCATGATCGTCGGCAAACACACCGCCAGTTCCGCCACGGCGGCCCCGCGGCGGCGCACCGCTCGGCTTCTACGAGACAGCCACTTCATGAGCATCCCCTACGCACTGCCACGAATTGTCTGCTGCGTCGTCATCCGGGCATGCTCGCCCCGCCGCTTTGTCCGCATCGTTTTGAAAACGGCCGAGCACCGTGTTGAAATCCGCCGCCATCTCCTGCCAAAAATCCTGCTTGCGGAAGTGCACAGGTTCGACACGCTCGCCGCTGGCCAACCGATGCAGAGCCCCGCGCAAACGAAACATTGGCCCGGCAATTCGATGGCCCAGCTTCATCGTGTCGTAAACAACCACCGGCATCAGCGCCAGCAGCACCACGAACGCCGGTGCGTAGCGAGCCCACATCCGCTCCAGATGTTCCGCATACGATCCGCTCGGTTCGCCAAACAGAACCTGCAGGCAGAACAACAGTACCAGCGTGCCCGCCAGAAACAGCGTCCAATGCAGCGCCGTGTGCAGGATCATCGCCCGCTGCACGCGCGAATTGACCAGAATCTTCTGTCGCTTGTTTGTCGCCACGGCCGTGAGCCTCGCTTTTAAAAATTTTTTGATGTTGCGCTAGCAGCAATTTGTAGCCGAATTCGCCAGAATTTGGTCTTGGAGATCAACTCACGACCGTCCAAATTCTGGCGAATTCGGCTACCATCCGTCCAATGGCGCAACATCAAAACTTAAAAACACGGATAGCAGGTCGCGCATTGCAAAATGGCGCGCACCGCGACTGTACTTTCCAAGCCTAGCTTACATAGGGGGAGATGCCGGATACCGAGCAAAAAGTCAGCCGAAATTCCGGCTCGAAGCGCCAGGCGGTGCGGGTTTTATCATAGCCTGGCGAACCAACGCCCGACTAATCCGCGGACAGCAGCCAACAAGAAACGGAGCCATTTTACTTCGCCCCGTCTACCTTCCGCTCGCGCAGCTCGATCGGGCCTTGGCAGCAGTCGCAGGGTTTTAGTTCGAACATGGCGATCGCACAGATGTCGCACCAGTAGTCCAGTTCGAACTTGCCGTCCTTCTTCTGCGCATAGACGCGGATGACTTGGATCATCGGTGACTTGTCGTACTGGCGGACATAAAGTTCCACGTCGATGCCGCGCAGCCGCTTGTCGATGCGAAACGAACGGCCGCGAATGTCTTCCACGATCGGGTAAAGCGCGCCATCGGCGGATTCCAACGCCAGCATGCGATCCTTGGCCTCTGGCACCGACTGCACGCCGAACCGCCGCTCGAGTGCCTCGGCCAGATAAACCACTTTGCCGCGCACGGAAAGCGTCGTGTAGTTTAACGGTTCGTCGCTCGCTGGTTGTTCTTCGGCGGCTGCGAGGCCCGCGACAATTAGCAATACGGATACGACCGTCAATGTCATCCGTGCGCGAGGCCGATGATTGTTGCAATAGTCAAACATGATCGGCCAATTCCTACTCCGCCGCCACGCCAGCAACCACGAGTTCAATCGGCAAGTCCCGTACTTGATCACCGGCTTTCACTTTTCCCTGGAACCGCAGTATCCACCAATCTCGTTCTTCATCGTGACGCATCGACGGCGCTGTCGCCGCGTCGTCTTGCAGCCGTTGCATGCTCAGCAGCGCCGGATGCGTGGACTCGCCGACTTCCTTGCTCAGCTCCACCTGCTTCTTGTAATCCATCGGCGCCGCGGACGTATCCTTCGCCGCCGATTGCAGCAACAAAAAATCTCGCGTCGGCGACGTACCTACGTGGGCACCATCGACCGGCTGCTGGGCATACCGCAGCGTGTACACGCCCGAGCCGATGTCTTGATCGCGGAAGTCGGCACTCTCGCGAGCAAACCGCACAACGCCCACCAATTGACCAGGCTGGAACGGATACAACACGTCGGCCGACGCTTGAAAGTCCGCCTTCGCCGGCCACTCCTTGCACAGCCAGATGTCGCACAGCGTCGTCTCCGTGCCGCGAATCACACGCATTCCGGCAGGTGCGAGCTGGCCTGCGACTTCTTTTGAAATCTCCTCGGCCGGCGCCGATTCGTTCAACGGTTCCACGCGATGATCGGAAGCGACGGTGAAACTGGACATCAGCAGCACGGCAACCAGCGGCAGGGCAAGTCGTGTTTTCATGGGAGCTTCTCACTTTTGTTGGATAAGACGCACGTCGTCCCGGCAACGCCGGACACGGTAGGAATTTCACGATAGTAAAGTATAACCAATCGGCGGCAACTGTACAGGTTTCAGCATCTGGGGTCGGGGTTACGATTTTGAGTCGAAACTGGATACTGCTCCGTTCGCGGATTCCAAGTCCAAACGGTCCGAGTTACGGGGTAGGGCTACGATTTTCAGTTTTGGCCGGGAAGTGAGCTGATTCAGTTTGAATGTCGTGCCTCGCCAAACTGACAATCGGAACCCCGCCCCTACTGCCAGTTGGCAGTTCGTTGCGTAGCCGCTTGCACGGGCGTTGTCGGGGCATCACAATGTGAGGCGCGTTGTAGCTCGACCGCGTCGTTGGGTAGGCGACCAAGCGATACGCCATGCTGGCGAAACTGCGAACATTCTCGTTGCTGGGGATCGAAGCCTTGCCGGTCGAGGTGGAGGTCGATGTTTCGCCCGGGGCACTGCCGAAGACGGTGCTCGTCGGCTTGCCTGAGGCCGCTGTCAAGGAGAGCACTCACCGTGTCGAGCGGGCGATTGTCAACTCGGGCTTCATTCGGCCGCAGGATCGCATCGTGATTAACCTGGCGCCGGCCGAGCTTCCCAAGCAAGCGGCGTCGTTCGACTTGCCGATCACGCTGGGCATTCTCGCCGGCAGCGGGCAGTTGGCTTCCGAGCTGTTCGAGCAATACGCGGTCGTCGGCGAGCTGTCGTTGGAAGGCAACACGCGGCCGGTCAAAGGTGCGCTGTCGATGGCCATCGCCACGGCCAAGCAGAAAGGTCTGCGCGGCTTGATCGTGCCCAGTGAAAGCGCCGCTGAAGCCGCGGTGGTCGAAGATATCGAAGTCATCCCCGTCGCCAGCTTGGCGCAGGCCGTTGGCTTTTACACGGGCGAACTGGAAATCGAACCGACGCCGTCGCGGCTGGGCCAACTATTCGACGAGTTGGCCACGTATGAAGAAGACTTCTCCGACGTGCGCGGCCAAGAGATGGCCAAACGCGCCATCACGATCGCGGCCGGCGGCGCACACAATCTGCTGATGCTCGGCCCGCCCGGTTCAGGCAAGACGATGCTGGCCAAGCGCGTGCCCACGATCCTGCCGACGCTCACTGCGCCCGAGTCGATCGAGACGACGCGCATCTAC
>JBGTKH010000397.1:0-4200 GCA_041744735.1 Pirellulaceae bacterium
CTTCGTCCCCATCTTTCAAACGCTGCGGGACATCAACTACCAAGGCTGGGTCTCGGTCGAAGTCTTCGATTACGAACCGGGCGTCGAATCGCTGGTCCGCGACAGTATCCAATACATGCAGCAGTGCCTGGAACGCATATCAAGTTCGTAACCGAAACCGCCAGTTTGGAACTGGGTGGCGTAAGCTTCCAGCTTGCGCTCAATGGTGGAAATCGATTTGGCAAGCAGGATGCTTACCCCACGTAAGCTTTGGAATTCTTGCAAATTCCGCTAAGCATCAGTTGCGCTTATTTGCTGGACAGATCGAGCAGCTTCACGTTCTTGTACCACACCTTCTGCCCGTGGTCCTGAAAGCCGAGGTAGCCGCTGCGGGCGAAATCTTTGACGGCGATGGGCTGGCCCTTTTGTTTGAACTTGTGCGTGGTGCCGTCCAGCCGCTGGCCGGGCTTGTCGAACTCGTCGCAGTTGATCTGGCAAACTTGTTCGCCGTTCACTTTCACGCTGAGGTGCGGTCCCTGGCACTTAATCTCGATCGAATTCCACTCGCCCGTCTCCTTGCCCGTGTTCTTTGTGGTCTTCGCCAAGTCGTAGATCGCCCCGAAATCGTGAAGGCCGGTCCCTTTGCCGCTCATCACTTGCACCTCGAAGCCCGTGTTCACCGGGTCGGCCGGGTTGGCCACGCGAAAGAAGATGCCCGAGTTGCATTGCGGGGCATCCCACTTCACGTCGCACTTGAGGATGAAATCGCCGAATTGTTTTTCGTGGATGATGATGTAACCGCCCGATTTGTACGGCACCAGCGAGCCGTCCTCGACCGGCGTGGCGATCGGTTTGCCGTTGTTGCACTTCCAGCCGGCGTGATCCTGGCCGTTGAACAGCAATTGCCAGCCGTCCTGTTTCTCTTGTTCCGTCAGTTCATTGTCAGCCGCCCCAACCTGTACGGCGAGACACGAGATAATCAACGCAACACACGACAACAAGCGGTACATTCGCATGGTAACAACTCCGTATCAGTGTGAAAGATTGTGGAAAGTGATTCACCGGCGGCCATTGTAACCCGCGGCGCGTAGCAAACAAGTCAACGTGCACTTGTGCCGAGCGTTGCAACGCAGAGGAGCGACGAGCGCGGAGATGGTATAACTCCAAACGCGACAGTGCCACAGCTTTTGTAGGCCGGATTTGCAATCCGGCCGGATTACAAATCCGGTCTACGAATCGCGCACGCCCTGCGTAAATGTGGGGACAATCTCTGCCACGAACATAGCTTGGCGGCACGTCGGATGCAAACTTAGCCGCCTCAAACATGCTGAACGATCAACAAATCCGAACGGCCGTTACTGACGCCCTAAATCCGGGCTGCTTTTTCGTTGCCGCTACCGATCGGTTGCGGATCGTTCATGCGGCTAACGAGGAAGTAGTCTGGGAGATCTTTCGAGGGCATTTACTCGACGCCTCGCGCACGCGCCAGCGCCGCGTGTTCGAGTCGTGGAATGTTTTTCTTGCTGGGCCGGCCGGTGAGGCGGCGGACGTACCGCGGTTGTCGATTAAACTGGACGTTGACGAACGACGAGTCTACGTCACGCGAAACATCTTGATGTACGGCTGGGAAGCGTACGAGCAAGCGCCCGGCGTAATCGCGAGCCGGCCTGCGCAAAAATGGATCCCGGAACTGGTCGGCACGATCGACTTGCCGCGTTTCGAGACCGTGGCCGCTCTTCGCGGCGAATTGTCCACGTACGTGTTTCTAGCCGTGATCGGCACCAGCCGCTTGCCAATCACGTCGATCGAAACGCCGCTGCCCGCCTTCATGCTCGGCCAGCTTGCTTACCTGCCGCACGGAACCGCGGCATCGCAGCCGCTGACTGACCCGCGGACGCTGGTCGGGCAGATGTTTTGTGTGGACAGTGTGAGCGACGCGCCGCTGATTGACGCCAAATTGCTCGAAGCCGCGTTGCGAGCGACGGACGCTCAGGGCGTAGCCTCGCTGGCCGATGCTCTCATCGCGCGCTGTCGTGGTTGCGGTGTTGCGCTTGACGACATTCCGCGCGTTCTCGTCAGCCTCTTTAATCACGTGGCGCTGTCGCCGTACACTTCATTCGTTGATCATCTGGTGGCGCTGCTAGTTGATCTGTCCGACCCGCGGCGGCTGGGGCACGAGCCGGTGATCGACGTGGTCAGCTATATGCTGCGGCACTTGGTGCGACATCTGACGGCCTTCGATTTAATCCGCTTTCACAACCTGGGCGCCAACTATCCCGACGCGCTGCTGCTCGATGCGCTGCTGAAACTGTATCTGGCGATGATCGACGAGCATGCCGCAAGCTTCGAGCCGTGTGCGGAAGACAATGATGCAGCGGTTAAGCAAAAGCGCCGCCGGCGCCGCGCACTGCGACAAGCGTGGCTGATTCGCAAACAATACGAAGGCCATCGAGTGCCCGACGCGCCGACTTCTCCCGGCGAGAATCTACAAGTGCTGCCGCAGCCATTTGCGCGTGTGCCGGACGAACAGATCGCGCGGCCGGAAACTCGCCGCAAACAACTTTACTCCAGCCAGCCGCTCGAACCACTGCTTGCTGAATCGGCTTATCGCGTCCTTCGGCAAAGTATCGACGATCTCTCGCACGCAGCCGAGTTGCGAGAGTTGGGCATGGCGGTGTTCTTGGACCGGCCGCTGGGCATCTTCAAACAGCCCGGTGAAGTCGATCGCACGCCGCTGTTGTCGTACGAAGCGTTCAGCCGCGAAATTGCCGAGCGGCGTCTGCGTGAACTGGCTCGTTATGGCTTGTTCAGTGGCGACGCGCGCCTCGAAGGCTACGTTCGTTCCCTGAATTCGCTTTCAGTCCAAGGGTTCCCAGCGAGCCGTTTGCCAGGCACACAGCGGCCGGGTACTGTGGCACTGGAAGACGCGCAAAAGACAGCAACCGATTTCGTCTTCTTGCGGACCACTCGGCAATCGTTGTCTGAATTCCTGAAGCACTACGATTTGCAACCGCTCACCGACGCGGCGCCTGAATTCGCTGATTGGTTGTATGCTGACCGTGACGTGCTGCTCATTCGGTCGCCAACCACGGACTCATTCATGACAGCTTTTGACCGCGCGATGCAGCCGAGACTCGTGTTTGACATCGTGACTGCGCGTGGCGATCAACCGCGATACGTTGAACTTGTTGGACGCGAGTATTTGGCGGACGGGCTGCGAGTGTTCGCTTCCTCTCCAGCTAACTCAAGCAAGCCGTCAGTCGCCGCTTTAATGGAATTGCGCCGATGAAGGCCGAGAGGGCGATACGAAAGTTTACAAAATCATGGAGGGCAAAATCATGGAGACTTCAACATGATTTTGCCCTCCATGATTTTGCTTACGCCAGCAGTTTATGAACGATTTCGCCGCCCACGTCGGTCAGGCGGAAGTCTCGGCCTTGGAAGCGGAATGTGAGTTTCAGATGGTCGAGGCCGAGCAGGTGCAGCACCGTGGCTTGCAGGTCGTGGACGTGGATGCGGTCTTCGACGGTGTAGTAGCCTAGCTCGTCGGTCTTGCCGATCGTGATGCCGCCCTTCACGCCGCCGCCGGCCAGCCACATGGTGAAGGCTTCGATGTGGTGATCGCGGCCCAGCATGTCGCGCGGTTCGCCTTGCGGCGTGCGGCCGAACTCGCCGCCCCAAATGACCAGCGTGTCCTTGAGCAATCCGCGTTGTTTCAAATCTTTGACCAGCGCGGCGGCTGGCTGATCGACCTCTTTGCAGATGTTGTCGAGCGACTCGCCCAGTTCGGTCCCCTTGTTGCCGTGATGGTCCCAGTCGGTGTGATAGAGTTGCACGAATCGCACGCCGCGTTCGACCAGCCGCCGGGCCAGCAAACAGTTGTTGGCAAACGACGGTTTTCCCTGTTCAGCGCCGTATAAGTCCAGCGTTTCGCGCGTCTCGCCCGACAGGTCCATCAGTTCCGGCGCACTGGTCTGCATGCGATACGCCATTTCGTACGAAGCGATCCGCGTGGCGATTTCGGGATCGCCGACCTGGGCCAGACGAAGCTGATTCAGATCCTTCACCGCATCGGTGAACAGCGACTGCCCGCTGGCGTTGATGCCGCGCGGGTTTTCCAGATTCAGGATCGGGGCGCCTTTGTTGCGCAGCGGCACGCCTTGATAGGTCGTGGGCAGGAAACCGCTGCCCCAATTCGGCGCTCCGCCACGCGGGCCGCGC
>JBGTKH010000398.1:0-8918 GCA_041744735.1 Pirellulaceae bacterium
CCGCCGCCGCTTTCGCGTCCGTCGCGACCTTGGCCGCGGCGGTCGTGTCGGCGGCCAGCTTATCGGCGGCGGCTTTGGCATCCGCGGCGGTTTTTGCCACCGCGGCGGTGTCCGTCGCGATCTTGTCCATTTCCTTTTTGCGTTCGTCGGCAGCCTTCGCCGCTTCGGGATTGCGGCTGTAAGCAAGCTGCTGTGCGAAACCGCTGACGTAGAAGTTATAGTTGCCGACGGGCGTGTTGTTCTTCAAGGTGATTTGGAACTCGCCCGAGTTTGTGCCGGGATTAATCGCGAACGTCGGGGCGTCGATGTTGGCGGGCAAGTCGGCGAAGAAGGCGTCGATCTTGCCGTTGAAGCCGGCGCGGCGAGTGAGCGTGTAGGGGATCTTGACGATCGCGGCGCGCGAGGCTTCCCAAACTTTGTCGCCGCCCGCTTGCAATGCTACCGGCGCCGTTTCGTCAGCCGAGATGGAGACGGCGATGCCGCGAGTCAGCCGGCCCGGCACGCTCATCTCTTGTTGATTCGGTTGACGCATCGCGGGGGCGAAGATGGCGCCGCCGGTGCGCGCCGTTCGCGTCACATCCGCGTTGCCGATTTTGGCCTTGCCGACAACTTGCACGATCCCGGTCACAGGCGCCGCGTTTTCCGCCGCGCTAAGAACCAATGTGGCCGTGTTGTTGGCCGGGCCGATGACAACGCTGGGACACGTGACGCCCGCGGGCAATCCGCTGACCGAGACTTGAATTTCGCCGTCAAAGTTGTCACGTCGAAACGCGACGACGCGAACCGTGTCGAGCCCGCCCTTGCGCAATAGCAACGCGCCGCTCGAATCACCCGGCACGGCGGCCAGCCGGAAGTCCGGCTTCTCGTGGCGAATCGCCAGCCGATACACGTGGCGTGGATCGCTGGTCAATGCGCCGTACGCCTCGCGCACCAACACGCGATACATGCCGTCGGCCGGAACGACGAAACGATACAGCGGGTCATCAGTGCGGTTGTCGAATTCGGGGCCACCGTCTCGCTGCCCCCAATCATCGACCGTGGCGATGGCCTGTACCTGCTCCTCGCCTTGTTCGTTCTTCGTGACACGCTGGATGACGAAGCTGGGATCGGTGGGCAGGCCCAGCCGCTGTGAAATCACTTCGATGGTGTAAACGTCGTTTTGTTTCGCGTCGAATGAGAACCAGTCTTCATCGCGCATCGGATAAAACTGGCCCATCACTTCGCAGGGGACGGTCAGCTTCTGAGCCTTGTCCGGCGTATCATTCGTTTCCGCTTCGATCGCGACGCTGGGCGCCGTGGCGATGCCGACGAGCATCGGATTGGACAGCCCCTGCGGCGCTTTTAGACGATACTCGACGCCGTCCAAGCCGCCTTGCTGCGGTTCGATCAGGCAGTTCAGCGAAAGATTCTCCGCGGCAGCACCAGCGGGCAGAGCAATCGCGGCAGCGATCTTTTGCAGCGGCGTGCCGTCGACCGAAACTCCCGCCGGTTGCCCGCCCGGCAGATTGCGGCCGAAGATCGTGTATTGGGTGTTGCTGCCCGCAAGCCCCGCCGGGGGAAAGATGAAATCGACGTGCGGCAGGACGCCGATCGACAGTCTGTAACAGTAATCGTTGCCGCCACCGTACAGAGCGTCGAAAACTTTCACTTGGTACTGGCCCGCAGCAGGAGCCGTGAAGTCAATGAGCGGATCGCCTCGCTGACCTTCGCGGTTGCTGGCCAGCTCACGCCCGGCCGGATCGCAGACAATCAGTGTCGCGTCCATTCGCGAATCGATCCGCTGCGCTTGGCAATCGATCAGCAAACGCTCGCCAGCTTTGGCCGTGAACTTAAACCAATCGACGTCGGCCGGCGAGTTCGCTCGGCCGTTGACAACCATCGGCGATTGGATCTCCGTCGCCACGTCGGCCGTGTTGTTCGGTTCGACCTCCAGCGATTCCGGCAAATCGGCGATTACAAATGCGCGAGGATTCGACACACCATATTTGCCGGCCGCCCGAACATCGTACTGGCCATGCGGCACGTTGGCCGCGACGGTGACCACGAAGGTGTTCTCAACCGGCTGTGGGCTCTTGTCAAACGGACCTGCAGGTTGCGTCTTCGGAGCTGCCGTAATACCGGCGTGAGAGAAAACGAGCTGACTGACATCGTCCAGATTCGCACCGGCGATGGTCACTTCGACCGGTTTGCCGGGACTGGTTCCCGGCGGAAAGACGGCGTCCAAACGAGTCGCCGGCAGTTGCGCCCAGAGCGGCGAACCGACGATTGTTGACATGAGGAGTGCGAAAATCAGCCGCGAGACGACATAGAACAACGAGCGGCACACCTGGTGTGGGTCGTGCTGGGGCATTGCGATCCTCCTGGACGATCCGTAAGCAGCACTTCGTGTCTGCCGTGATGGTCGGTGGGAATAGTGGCGGGCAAATCAGTCTACCTGGAAAATCTGCCCACAGCGTGTAGTCGTAGTAGTCGTAGTAGCCGAAGTCGTGAGACTTCGGTTATATTTTCACCTCGTTCCCAAGCCGGAGCTTGGGAACCAGATGCGGCCAAATCCCGAACTCTCACGATTTCGGCTACGATGATAATCGAGGATCATCGAGCGATTATCGGTTAAACAAAAACTCCTTCGTATTGAATAACGCCCACAAGACGTCTTCGTAGGCTTCTCTTTTGTTTGCCTTTCGGTTGACGTGAGCGAGGACCAATTCCAATTCGTCGGAACGCGGCGCGCGGGCGAAGGCCCACAGGTACAGTTCGGTGGTCTTCTCTGCATCGGTCCGCGTTTGGTCCTGTGCCAACTGTGCGGCGCGGCCGTTGCCGTCGGACAGTTTGCCTTGGATGTCAGTTGAATTGAGCAAATGCAGCGACTGGGCCAAATTCGCCTCGGCGCTGCGTTCGCATTCGCAGGCGCTTTCCGCTTGCGGCTTGCCGAATACGGTTAGGAAGTAATCGTTAAAGCCGTTGTCCGGCAATTGCACAGCCAGCGTTCCCGGCGGCATGCCGGCGAAGCTCACGCGTGTTCCCGCGACTTGATTGATCGCGTCGTACAGCGACTCCGCGTTCAATCGCCGCGGATAGAAGCTCGAAAAGTTCAGCTTATCGCTCTTGTTGAACTCGGTCGGTTCGCTGCTCAATTGATAAACGTTCGACCGGCAGATCGTCCGCACCAAGCCCTTCATGTCGAACTTGCTGTCGACAAAACTCTTGGCCAGCGCATCGAGCAACTCGGGATTCGTCGGCGGGTTCGTCACGCGCATGTCGTCTTCCGGATCGACGATGCCGCGGCCGAAGAAATGTTTCCAGTAACGATTGACCAGCGCTCGCGAGAAGAACGGATTGCCCGGCTGAGCCATCCAATCGACCAGCTTCTGCCGCGGGTCTTCGTACGCGGGAATTCCAAGCGGCTCGCCGCCAAGCCCAGTGGGCTTCAAATCCAAACTGTTGCGAGGATTGCGAGACGTGGCCAGCCCGCCTTTGTGATACACACGCTCGTTGGGCGTGCCGGTCCGGCCGGGCTTCTTGCCGACCTGCGAGAAGAACGCCTCGAAGCCGTAGTAATCGTTCTGGCTCCATTGCTCGAACGGATGATGATGGCAGCGGGCACATTGAATTCGCAGGCCGAGGAACAGTTGTGCCGTGTCCTCCATCTGCTCGGTGCTGCTGATCACTTCCTTGTACCAAGCGACCGGCGGGTACAACTCAACCTCGCCGCTGGCCGCCAGCACGCTGCGCACGAACTGGTCGTACGGCATGTTCTGCTGCAACGCCCGACGAATCCAACTGTGGAACCGGAAAGTGTACGGCTTGTCAGTGTCCAGGCGGCGTTTGTTCCGCAGCACGGCACTCCACTTGTTCGCGAAGTAATCGCCGTAGCCTGGACTGTCCAGCAACCGGTCGATCAACTTGTCGCGCTTGTTGGGATCTTTGTCGTCGATGAACAGTCGAGCCTCTTCGGCCGTCGGCAGTTGCCCGGTGATGTCCAGCGATACGCGACGAATAAAAGTGGCGTCGTCGCAAAGCGGCGACGGCGGAAT
This sequence comes from Pirellulaceae bacterium, assembly GCA_041744735.1. GTDB lineage: Bacteria > Planctomycetota > Planctomycetia > Pirellulales > Pirellulaceae > JBGTKH01. The sequence goes on from JBGTKH010000398.1 coordinate 4,035, forward strand.
GCCAAGCGACTTCAGCTTGCCGAACACCAATTGATCGATGAAGTTCTTGGCTGGCGGCAGCGTAGTCACCGGCAAACCCAAGGGAATACTGGCGCGGAACACGTTGACGTGCCCTTGAAAGCGCACCATCACCGCGACGTCACCCGGCACGTCGAACGCGGTGACTAAGCCACTCGCCGTCGATTCGACCATTTCGGTATCATTGGATACAAATTCAGAGACGCGCGTGACGTCCTGCGTTGTCCCATCGCTGTAATGTGCGACGACCGAAAGCTGCTGCCGCTCGCTGCGGTTCATGGCGCGAGTCTTCGGGAAGACCTCGATGCGCACCACGGTCGGATCGTCCGGGCTGCCATATGGCATCCCTTGCTCGATCCAGCGGGTGATCATCTGCCATTCGTACGAACCCGGATCGATGCGGTGCCCGCCGCCGTGAGGCAATTGATTGGAGGGCTTCAGCAGCAGCAAACTGTATTCGGGCGCTGCGGGAAAAACTCGCCGGCCGCGATCTTCCTTGACGAGGTATTCGTAATCCTCGTCGGGATAGAAACCCAGCAATGACAATTTGAATCCGTTTTGACCGTCCGACTTGCCGTGACAGCCGCCCACGTTGCAGCCTAGCTTGGTGAAGATCGGCGTGATTTCGTTGGGGAAGTTGATGGGAATCGGATCGCTGAAACGTTCGACCTTCAACGGCAGCGTGGCCGAGAGGCCGCCGGAGGCAGTGGCCGTGACCACCACTTCGCCGTCGGCCAGCGGAGTGACGAATCCGTCTTTGTCCACGGTGACGACGCCCGGTTTGGAAACCGCAAACGCAACGCTCGGCGTTGCGTCGTGCAATTGACCGCTTGCATAGCGGCCGGTGACGACCAATTGTCTACGTGCGTTCGGGCCTCGCAGCAGCGGTTCGCCGGCCTGCTCGAAGCTGATCGCCGCCAGATTACCGGCCGGGCCGAGTCCTGGAAATTCGATTTTCGCCGGTGCCGGCTGCTGTGCCGCTGCGCGACTGCAGCAAAAGAGACCGGCCGTTGCGATGGCCAAGCCGAAACACATAATGCGTCCCATCAGCGATCCTCCTGAAAGTACGACTCCACTCAAAATGTGCCCCTCGTTCCCAAGCTCCGGCTTGGAAACGCAGATCTGTCACTAACTACTGCCTCCACGGATCGAAGCGGAGCTTCTCGGAATTTGGTTCCCAAGCCGGAGCTTGGGAACCAGTGGTCAAACCCTACACTAATTCGCTGATCGGCTTGCCGTGCTCGACCATGTAGACCGGGCGGCCGGCTTGATTGACATATTGAATGCGGCGATCGATTCCCAACACTTGAAACACGGTCGCCATCAGGTCCTGCGGTGTGATGGGCGTTGTCTTCGGCACGTCGACTTTTTCGGCCGACTCGCCGATCACTTGTCCCATCTTCAAGCCGCCACCGGCCAACGCCAGCGTGCTCAACGGCGCCCAGTGGTCGCGGCCCGCGCCGCCGTTCACCTTGGGCGTGCGGCCAAACTCGCCGCTGATCACCAGCAGGATGTTTTGATCCAGTCCGCGCTGAGCCAAATCCTCAACCAGGGCCGACACGGCATGATCCACTTGCGGCGCGCGGTTGTTCATCTCGTTCTTAATGTTGCCGTGCATGTCCCAGCCGCCGTATTCCAGCGTCACGAATCCGCAGCCGGCTTCGCACAAGCGGCGGGCCTGCAACAGCCGCTGACCTAAATCCGGCCCATAGCGTTCCACCACGCGCGGATCTTCGTACTTCAGATCGAACGCTTGCTGCGAACGGCTGAGCACTAAATTGAACGCTTGTTGCTCGAACGAATCGAGACCTTCCATCAAACGGCTGCGGTCGGCTTGACGGTTGACGTTATCCAAGCCCTTGAGCAAATCGCGGCGATCGTCCAAGCGGACCTTGTCGACGACCAATGACATGTTGCGGCGAGCTTGACCGCCCGGATCAAACGGTGCGTAAGCCGCGCCCAGGAACGACGGGCCATCGGCCAGAATGCCGCCCAATCGCACGTACGTCGGCATGCCGGTCTGCGGATTATTCGCGCCGCGCACACGCGACAGAATCGAACCGATGGAAGGCCGTGTGGGTATTCCGCCGTTGTCCACATTGCGGTCATCGTAGCCGGTCATCAGCCAGTGCGTGCCGCCGCCGTGACCGCTGTTGGTGTGCGCGAACGAACGCACGAACGCCATCTTGTCGGCGACTTGTCCCATCTTGGCAAAGTTACCGCCGAGCGTGACGCCGGGCAGCTTCGTGGCGACTTCGCCCGTGACGCTACGATATTCCATCGGCGCCGTCATCTTCGGATCGAACGTCTCGACGTGTGTCGGTCCGCCGCTGAGCCACAGCCAGATGACCGACGTGTCTTTGACCGATGCTCCCGCCGAGGCCGCTTCGGCACGCGCCCGCAACAACTGCGGCAGCGCCATGGCCCCCAGCCCCAGCGTGCCCACTTTCAGAAAATCCCTCCGTGTCGCCCCTTCACAATTCCGACTGCGCCGATTCATCATCAGGTTCAACATACGCACACTTCCTTTCTCGTGACGCACGAAACGATGGAACCAACCAGCGACGTTTTTACGGTTCGCCAGACGTTTTCGACCGACAACCGAATTACAATGATCGCGAACCCGGTAAACGCATAAGCCAGGTTCGATGCGTGAATTAAAATCGATTCCCAACCAGATTGCAATACAAGTTTAAAAATAATTCGCGATTCTTTTAGGAACACTTTTGGTGGGGAAGTAACCACAAGGCAATTCGTGAAGTGATGAAGGTGGGGACGATCACCTGACTTGATGTTATCATCTTCGTGACGCGTATCGGTTGCTGTGAGCACCGGCTCGATGAATGACTTGGAGGCATCACGATGCCATCGATCAATGTGTTGGAAGGCGATAAGCCGGCTTCGTTTGAACTGAGTAGCGGCGAGACGACCATCGGCCGGCATCCGGACAACGGCCTCGTGTTGCCTTCTGCAGCCGTTTCGGGGAGGCATGCGAAGATCACGGGGCATGGGGGCGCGTGGTTTATCGAGGACGTCGGCAGCCGCAACGGCACGTTTGTCAACGGTCAAAAGATCGATCAGCGCGTGCCGCTTAAACACGACGATCGCATCGTCATGGGGAATCTGGTGCTGGCCTTCGTGGACCCGGCGCAGGCGCCAGCGGCATCCGCCGCCCGCAAACCTTCGAGTCCATCGGCGCCCGCGGGTAAAATCACCGGCACGGTCGATTTTGCCGAGTCCGACGTGGACGAATCGATGATCATGGGCGCCCTGAAGCCGTCAGGGCGATTCGGCCTGTTGGACACGCAGCCGGAAGCGAAATTGAAGGCCGTTTTGGAAATCAGCACTGCGCTGGCCGGCACGTTGGATTTGCGATCACTGCTGCCGAAGATCTTGGACACGCTGTTCAGTGTCTTTCCGCGGGCCGACCGCGGCTGCATTTTGTTGAAAGACGAAGCCACCGGCCAGATGGTGCCGCGTGCGTTCAAACATCGCCGCAGCGACGAGGACTCGTCGGTGCGACTGAGCCGCACGATCCTTAACAAGGTGCTGACGGAGAAAACGGGCATCCTCTCGGCCGACGCATCCAAAGACATGCGCTTGGCCGCCAGCCAGTCGATCGCCGACCTGCGTATTCGCTCGATGATGTGCGTGCCAATGCTCGGACTCGACGGTGAACCGACGGGGATCATCAGCATCGACTCGCAAAATCCGCTGGGACAGTTCCAGCAAGCGGACCTCGATCTGCTGTTGGCCGTCGCCGGGCAAGCGGCGTTGTCGTACGAAGGCGCGCGGCTGCTGGCTTCGTTTATGGTCAAGCAGAAGCAAGACAATGAAATGCAGATCGCCCGCGACGTACAACTGGCGCTGCTACCCAGCACGCTGCCGCAGGTCAACGGCTATGAGTTCTTTGCGTCGTACGATTCGGCTCAGGCCGTGGGCGGCGATTACTACGATTGCTTTGAGCTCGAAGCGGGCAAGATTTGTCTGGCCTTCGGCGACGTCGCGGGCAAGGGTGTGCCGGGGGCGTTGATCATGTCGCGCATTTCCAGCGCCGTGCAGAGCACGGTTCAATTTCAAAGTGACGTCGCCGAGGCCGCGACGGCTATCAACAACCACATGTCACACCACGCGGTCGAAGGCCGCTTCGTGACGTTCGTGCTGGTGACGCTCGACCCCCAGTCGCATGAACTCCAATTCGTCAACGCCGGCCACATGTCGCCGCTGTTGCGCAAGGCCGACGGACAGGTCATCGAATTCGACGAAGAGAAAGCCGGCCCGCCAATCGGTGTCGTCGATGACTATCCGTACGAAGCCGAATCCTACGCGCTCCAACCGGGCGAAACGATGGTGATCATCACCGACGGTGTCGACGAAGCCATGAATCCGGCGGGCGAATTGTACACGAAAGAACGCGTGGTGGAGTTCGTAAGAAACGCCAGCCCCAAAGCCGACGAGTTGGGCAAGGCCCTGCTGGCCGACGTCCGCCGTCACGCCAACGGCCGCCCGCAAAACGACGACATCACGATCATGGCCTTCGGCCGCAACCCGAGCTGACGACCGATCGTCCCCTGCCAGCTCGTCTGGCAGGCGCGAAAATTTGGGCGGCACTTACACCCCGGGGTACGATGCATCATGTCTGCGGTAGTAGTCGGCGAGCCGATTGGGCGACACGCCGCATTGGTAGGCGGCCATCAAGGACCAGTTTCGCAACGTCTGCCGAATCACGCCGTAGCGTTGCCAGCGGCGCGGACTGACGTAGACGGGGCCGGGCAGCAGCACCGGCCGAGCGCGGCGCCGCAGTTTCTGCATTAACAGTACGTCTTCCATCAGCCGCACTTCCGGGAAGTGCCCCAGTTCAATAAA
>JBGTKH010000399.1:0-6833 GCA_041744735.1 Pirellulaceae bacterium
GCCCGGCAAATTCCCGCCGGCTCGCGTAGCTCTCAGATACTCATAGCACCGCAGATACGGCTCGACCGCCGCCTCGCGCCGCCCCTCGGCCAGCCGCGCCCACATCAGCGCCTGCATGACCATGTAAGCCGTCTCGCTGCGCCGCTGGGCGTACCGCGGATAGACCGACTCAGCCGGCCCGGCCAGCCCCTGATAATCCCCGACCGAGAGCCGCTGGCGAATCTGAAACAGCGGCGTCCCCAACTCCTGCAGTAGCCGGTCGAACTCAGCCTGTTTGTCCGACGCGACCGTGCCGCGTTCGATTTCGTCCCACGTGACCGGCGGTCCCTGATCCAGCCGCACGCCGTCCTCGTCCAGCGACACTACTTGCCGATCGCTGATGATCTTCAGATTCCGCAGCACAATCCGATCCGCCGCCCGCCCCTCCGCCCCGGCCGCCAACAACCACGCCGCCACCAGCAGCGCGCAGCCGCCGGTCACTCGATTCCCCACACGGCCGTAATAAGACGTGACCCAAGTCATGTTCGCATGCAACTCTGTTCCCAACGCCGATCCCTGGACATACTATTCCCCGTGTCGCCAAAGCGTCAAGCACAGCCACCCGCCCGCAGAGCGAGTATTGAAGGGATCGGAATTATGAAACAAATCACCTCACGCGAGTATAAGGCCATGTTGGATGCGAAGGACATTGCCGACCGCAAGCTGGCGGTGGCGGCGTTTTGGCAGGAGATCGGCGAGTTCGTTCAGTCGACGGGAATCGCGGCGGACGGTGAATTTGGATCGCCCGAGAAGCGTACCATCGTGTTCCTCGACACGCCCGATTACACGTTGCAGAAGAACGGTCTGGTGCTGCGGCGGCGCGAGACGAAGGACGAGGATGAAACTCAGTACACGCTGAAGTGCACTGCAACGACTCGATTGGTTCCCAGCCGCGAGCATGTTGCCGTTGAGCAAGAAGCCGAGGCCGCCGAACATCTTCTTCTCTTCAACACTCTTGCGGCGCGACAACTTCTTGCGGACGCGCTCGACGAGCGATTCGTCGTAGGGCATACGTGCCTCCCGTTACTTGACCGGTTTGTCGTGGGTCATCCAAGATTCAAAGTAGCCGAAGTCGTGAGACTTCGGTCACCGAGTAAAGCGTGAATTTCTCGAACTCTCACGAGTTCGGCTACGATTACCTTGAGTTTAGCATTTTCACAACGTCAAGTTGCGCGTGCCCCAGAGGCGGGCGATGACCAGGACGATGACGGCGGCCATGACCATGATCAGCGACACGGCGACGGCGGCTTCGAGGTTGCCGATGCTCAGTTCCAGGAAGACGGTGGTCGAGAGCACTTCCGTTTTGTTGCGCGTGGCGCCGGCGAAGATCAGCAGCGGACCGAACTCACCCAGCGACCGGGCCCAGGCCAGCGTGCCGGCGGTGAGGATGCCGCGCGTGGCTTCTGGGAGCACGATCAAACCGAACGCCTGAGCGCGGCTGCAGCCCAAGGTCAAGCCAACTTGCTCGCGGCGCGCGTCGATCTGGTCGAAGGTGGCTCGCATCGTCCGCACGGCGAATGCACAGGCGACCGAAAACTGGGCCAAGATCACTGCGGGCACTTGATACACGACCCCTTCACGCAGCGGCCGCGGCAGGAACTGGAACAGGATCAGCAGGCTCAGCCCCACGACCAACGGCGGCAACACGATCGGAATGTCGAGCACCGCGTCGATGAAGTTGCGCCCGAAAAACCGATGCCGAGACAACAGATACCCAACCGGGATCGCCACCCACAATGACAAGATGGCGGTGATCGTGCAGGAGATCAGGCTGAGCCAGATCGAGTATTGAATGTCGGAATCGCCCAGTGCCGCGATGATCGGGTTGCTGAGCAGCACGGCCTGTACCGGGTTCTCTTTGGCCCATTGGGCGTCAACGACTTCGGCCGAACTGCCACGCAGCATATAAGCCGCGTCCGCCGCCAGCATGGCCAAGATCAACAACACATACGTGCCGCCGATCACACTCAGGATGACGTAAAACAGCGCGTCGGAACGAATGCGATGCGATGCCGTGGGAGGAGGAACTTGCGACAACGGTGTGACTCCGGGTGGGGCGTGCGGAATGACGAATGACGAAATACCCAATGACTAAGGAATGACGAATGTCGAATGCGACGTGACAACTCGTTCGTCATTCGTGCTTCGTCATTCTTTCGTCATTAGGTCATTCGTCATTCGTCATTTTGTGGCTTCTCCGTCGGCCAGCAGCCAGTGGAACCCCGCGGCTTCGAAGCTGTTGCGGGATTTCGAGATCGTGGCGAACAGGCGGCGGCCGAGGTACTTGTGGTTGCTCGAACGGGCGATGCTGTACGGCTGCACGGCTTTGGCCAGCGGCGAATCGATGGTAATAGCTTCCAGCTTATCGCTCTCGCTGCGGGTGTCGGTGGCGTAGGCCAGCACTGCGTCGGCCGAGCCGGTGGTGATGGCGGGGACGAGCAGAGCGGACGTGGCGGTCTGCGTCACAACGTTCTCGGTCAGCAGCTTGTCGTAGATGCCTTCCTGCTGCAGTAGCCGGCGGGTGAGGGCTCCGATGGTACACTGCTCCGGCTGACCGATCGCCACGCGCACGCCCGGCCGCACCAAGTCCGACAGCGACGTGATGTTCTTAGGGTTCCCCTTCTGGACGACGATCACGATATCGGTGTCCGACACATTCACCGCGTCTTGAAACAGCTCTTGCACCGTTTCCAGGTAATAGACGTCGCAAGCCATGTATGTGTCGGGGAATCCGCTGTCCTGATTCTGCTGCATCGTTCGCATCTGCGCCGTGAGGATGCCGCAGCCGTTGTAGATCGTGTTCACCGTCACGCCTTCGCGATCTTCGAACTGCTTGATGATCGGCTCGAGCGCCCGGCGATTCACGGCACCGGCGAAGAACGTCAATTGCGGCCTCTCGGCCCACAGGTCGCCATCGACGGGCTGAAAACTCTTTTGCTCAAATACCTTCAAGCCCTTATCGCGAGCGGCCACATAACGGGCGAACTGCAGTGCCTGGGTCGGATGCTTCGAGCTGTTGAGCACCGCGATTTCGATGAGGGCCAGACCGGGTTCGAGTTCCGGCGTGTGAATGGCTTCCAATTCCGGATATTGCGCAGCGGTCGAGTCCCAGATGATGCCCGCGTCGACACTGCCCAGCTTCACGTCGTTGGCCACTTCGTTCACCGTCGGTTTGAACACGCCGCTGTTGGTGACGTGCTGTTCGAGCGAGTCCCATTGGCCGGTGGCCTTAAGCAATTCACGGACTTTGTCGCCGATGGCTGCCGCGTCGGGATTGCCCATACAGACTTTCACGTCGTCGCGAGTCAAATCGGCGATAGCCCGAATCTTCTTCGGATTTCCCTTCTGCACGGCGATCACCGGCCGCATCTCGGCCAGCGGCAGGCGTTCGGCCGTCAGTCCTTTCTGTTCGGCCAAATCGACGTACGAATCTTCAGCGGCCAGAAACAGATCGCCCACCTGGCTGACCTCCAATTGGCTGAGCAGCGTGTTCGTGCCGCCGTACTGCAACTGTACCGACACGCCGTACTCGCGTTTGTACTGCTCGGCGATGGCCTCCATCGGATAACGCATGCCAGCCGCACAGTACACAAACAGCTCGTTCGCGGCGGGCTGGCCCGCAACGTGAGGAAGCCGCGAGATGCCCGGCTTCTGCGTCCCTCGAAACAGCATGAAGATCAACAGCGCCATCACGGCCACCGAACCGGCGCCCAGCACGTACAAATTGTTCGACAGGCCGCTGCGTTGCGAAACACGTTTCATCGATTCAATCCTGTCAATTCCGGGGGTTCGCCTCGAACGATCCATAGGCTGGATTCGGCAACACGAAATAGTGATTGCCGAAGGTACCGAAGTCCGCAGCAGGTTTGAAACGCTGGGCTTGGTCGAGGTCGGGAAAATCGGTGATGTTGTCGCCGAAATACATCACGATTCTCAACGGCGGAAAGTCGGGAGATGCCGTGCCCTCCGAAATCTTTTGCCAGCGCGGTTCTTTTTCGTCGGTGTCGTCTTTCAGCAAAATGACATCGAACGGAATGCCCAGCTTTGTGAGGTTCGACTTCGTGGCGACCAACACTTCCAGCTTGCGATTGCTGACGATGGCGATCTTGCCGCCCAAGCTGTGAACGTACTTGAGGAATTCCGCGGCGCCGGGCACAGCTTGGGATTCTTCCCTTTCGCACCACGCTTTCCAAGTCGCCGAACTGTAACTTCCACGCTGCTCTTTTGAATACAGCGAGTTGTCCAGCACCGTCTCGTCGGCATCCAGTGCGACTGCCCAAGCACCGTTGGCCGGCAACTCGTTCGCGTTTTTCAATCCCCTAAGCCGCGTCCAGGCTACGGTGTAGGTCTGGAAGGCGGCGGCTTTATATTCGGCCGAATTGCGCATCCAATGCAAACTGTTGGGCATCTTCGGCCAGGGACCGGCGACCGGTTCGGAATAGATGTCATTCAGCACGCCAGCCAGCCGCACGCCAGCCTGTGTCAATCGCAAGTTGACTAGCGGCAAGTTGTCGTAAGCGTATTTGTAAGTGTCCTTCGCTTCCGGCCCCGGCGGCGTGTAAACCTGCTGGCGATAATCCAGCGACTCTTGCACCCAGTCCCGAATCGTGGAACCCTGCCACTTCGCGATTTGATCGGGCGTCGGCGAGTTGATGAACTCGGCGATCTCCGAGAAGCTCAACTGGGTCGAATCGATCATCTCCGAATCCCAAATCTTGTGCAGGTTCGTGTCCTGGCCGAACCACTTGGTCTTGATCGAGTTGCCTCCCCGGTCCGCCCCGCGGCCCACGTGCAAAGGCTGGTGCAAGTCGCCGATTAAGTGCACGACCCAGCGCAGCGCAGTTACTTTGTCCTCTTTGCTCGCGCTCGGGCGTTGAAGCACGCCGATGAATTCCTGCAGTTTAACAATCGCATCGCCGTTAGGATTCTTCGTGCTCGTCTCATACGTCTGGCCGTCTTCAATCGTGACGAAATGAAAGTCTCCCGTGTTGGGCAGCGTCGAATCCGAGCGAATTTCATCGGGCCACGTCGCCGCCTCGGGCAACGTTTCGGATCCCATCAACTCCTTCACCGCCGCCGCCGCCGCTCCGGACAAGTGAGTCTCCGCAACACGTCCCACAACCCGATGCCCCGTCGGCCCGAAAGCCTGTGACGTGCGACCGAGGATTCCCAGAACGGTGACCATACCCATCAAGATCAAAACGGCAGACGGAATCCAGCGACGTCTTGACATCCAGTTTCTGCTTGACTGCGGCTGCGCAATATTCATTTCAGGGCTCCCACTTCGTTTAATCGTACCTACAAACGGTCGTAAATCGCATGCGTCATATTAGCGGGCGGGAGAACAGAACGCAAAACCGTCGCTAATCTTCGATCGCGACTTCGACGCCGCTGAGAATCGTCGAGGGCTGGTTGGCACTTGTCGAGGCCGACGCGCGCAGCGTGATTTCCAATTGGCTGCGCACTGTGACGCTGCGGAATTCGCGGACAACGCCACGGTTGGGGCCACCGGCGGTTTCGGCGACTTTGAAGTCTTGCAGCACCGGTTGGTCTTGCAGGTTGACGTCGAAGGACCGCGGGGCGTTGGCGGGAGGTTGCACGTCGGCGAAGTAGAGCCGTACGGTGTAGCGGCGTTCGTCTTTGACGTCGTTGTCGGCCAGCGTGATACGAATTGTTTCGGCGCCGGTGACTCCTGACGAGTTGACCCACGGCAGCCCCTCGCCGCTGACTCGCGACGAATGATGGCGGAAGTACTCGACGTTCTGGCCGGTCACTTCCACGGGCAGATCGGGCGAACGGCCGCCGACGCTGGGATAGTCGAGCCACAGTTCGCCATTCGGGCCGCGGCGGTCGCCGGGAGCGCCGAAGTTGATGCCGGCCCTTTGCACTCGGCCGCCGGTCCACGATTCGGGGCTGAACGTCCACATCTCTGCGTCGGGCATGTGGATCATGGCGAGCGAACATTGATTCTGATAGGCACATGTGCAGGTGCGCGTGTAATCCGGTGCATTCAAGACGCCGTCGGCCGGCACCAGATTCGACGTGCAGCTTGAACGGAACCCGCCCAGGTTGCCCGTGCCGCCGTCGCCCGCCAAGTCAAAATAACCGGCCGCAGCGCTGCGGAATGTCAACAGATTCGTGCAGCCGATGGCGATGTTGCAGCCGTAATTGCGAGTGAACCGCCACGGGCTCTCGTCGCCGGTCAGCGGATGCGTGCGCGTCTTGGGCTCGCCGGTCAGCAGGCTCAGCGCGGCGCCTTGCGTGATAATCGTGTCGTCGTGCAATAGCGGCGGGCCGCTGTAGCTGACGTCGCTCTGCCACACGACCTCACCCGATGCGGCGCGATACACGGCCATGCCGCGTCCGACCTCATCCTTCGCGCGGTCGCGGTACATGCTGCCGGCTTGCAGCAGCAGTTGATGCTTCGGGCTGTACGACAGCCACGTGCCGAAGACGTTCTCGTCGGTTTGCCAAACGACGTCGCCGGTGCGGGCATCGAGGGCGTACAGGACCGACGACGCTTCGGGCGTCAGACCGCGGCGCTTCAGATACATCAGCCGTGCATCCGTCATGTGGTCGAGGCAAAACACTTTGCCGCCGCCCGCGACAATTGTGTTGTGGCGGAAGTCGTACACGGCGTCGCGCTTCCAAAGCACTTTGCCCGTGTAGCGGTCGAGCACGACGATGCGGCGGCTCCCTTCGCCGTAGCGTGTGAAGACCGCGTCCTTCGGATCGCCGGCGCGGCTGGCAGAGAACGGAATCATCGGCGAACTGCCGGCGATCAGCAGATCCTC
>JBGTKH010000400.1:0-2727 GCA_041744735.1 Pirellulaceae bacterium
CTGACGGCCGCTTGCACCAGGTATAGTTCACGCAGATTGTAGAGCTCCTTGAGCCGGCCGAGTTCGGCGTCGGCGCCCTGCCATGACTTAGACAAATACACGGTCGTGCGCCATTGGTACTCACCGGGGCGGACGCGGTGCGTGCAAGTGCTCCACCATGTGTCCACGCTGCCGCCCAGCCCGCGGATTGCTTGCACGGCACGATGATGGCGTTCGCGCAGCTCGGCGGGCACGAAGGGATACGCGGCGGCGAGATCATCTTCGTTAGGCGGTGAGCGTTGCGTGTCGACCAGAATCTGATAAAGCTGATCGCCTTCGTTCCAGGCCACCAGCCCGTAATGTGCTGAGACGCCGTAGTATTGAAAGCGGCGACTATTGGGCAGCGGCGAGTCGGTAAGTTGCTCGGCGGCGAAACTCTTCGGGTCGATGCGCAACCAGCTTGGGCTCGGATTGTGCAGCTTGCCGTGGCACGCAAGCAGCTCGGGGCGCAGTTCGCCAGTTCGAGTAACGACCGCCAAGTTCGCAACGTTGCTTGGCGCAATGGAAGGCACCGCGGAGTTCGCGGCGTGTTGTCGCAACTCGCCAGCAACGGCAATCGGCGATGACGTCCAAGCTTGACTTGTCGCGTCGGCCAGCGGCGAGATGACGTCAATTCCGTTTCGGTGCGAGAACAGCAATCGCCCGTCCACACAAACCTGCGGGCGACGACTGTCGATGGTATTAGGCAACGCCACAGGGAAGAAACTAACTTTCAACGAATCCAGATCGACCGCCAGCGGGCGACGGCCGACCAGCGGGTTTCCGCTGTTTCGGCCGAGCAGCAGGAAGTGTCGCGCGCGCGGCGCGGCCGAACGGTATTCGACCGTCCAAGCCAAATCGAACGTCTCGTGCGGATCATCGTCCGCGTCGGTCCGGCCCGTGAGCGGACCGGCGACGTTGGTGAGCGTATGAATCACGCTCACCCGATAGACGTGGTCGGTTCTACTTTCGTCTTGGGACAAGAGCGCCAGCCATAGACGTTTGTTTTGGCCGTAACGGCCGATGGCCAGGCATTTGCCGTTTTCAATTACGTGCAATCGCAGCGGGACCGGGTACGTGAGCAACGACGGGCCATGCAAATAGTTTGGAATGATTGCGGCGTCATAGGCGGGCAAGCCTTGTTCTGCGGTGATGTGCGCCAGGAGTTGCCCTTCGGGTGAGAGGACCCGAATGCCGGAACTCATGCAGGCCACCCAAATGTTTTCGCCATCCACGTGAGCCGAATAAACCATGTCCTGGGCATAAATTCTCTCGCGAGCCCCCGGGACATCCAGAATCTTTCGCACTTCGCCCTTCCCGGACATAGCGTAGACCGCATCAAACGACCACATGACGTCCAGTGTATCGATACACGTCGACCAGCCATGCCAGTCGGCGGTGAGTCCCTCGATGGGCTCAAAGGCCAGCCTCGCTGACGGAGACGATTCGACGATCGGGTTTCGCGGCAACGGGTGCCGCTTCGCCGCCAATGTTGCATCGACGCGAGCCGCGACGTCGGCCCGCAGCCGGAGCAGGAACCGCTGCGAGATCGCCGGCTCTCCGCGCTGCGGGTCGGGCTGTGAGCTGGCGTCGCGAACGAATTTCACGAGCGCATCGGCATCGTCGAGCGCGGCGCGATCCAGCTTGTCCTCTTGGTCCACGTAAACTCGCAGCGCCAGCAAACCGCAGCGGCCATAAAAGTCGTTCACCGGACGATCGCTTCCTTTCAATTGTAGAAAGAAGCGGCGCACATCCGGCGTCTTGAGATGGCCCGCCGCGATCGCCTGAGGCAGCGACTCCATCGCCGCTTGCACAACGACGATCAAGGGCACCTCCTCGATAGCAACCTGAGTCAGAAATCGGGAGAGATCATTCAACACCCGAGAATTATCGGCGTAGGCCGGCCCTCGACCCGTCGCCGCGATCATCGGTGAAAGCGTCACAATGAATCCCACCGCGTAATTCGCCCATTTGTCGTACTGCCGTTCGAACGACCACGAATCTCCGTCGCCCAATCCCCCATGCAAACTGGGATGTAATGCGCCGCCGCGCAACTGATAATCGAGTTGCGGGACGAGAGAATGAACGGTCCAGAAGAACTCATCCAGTGCCCGCTTTCTCTCGGCTGCGTAAGGCTCCTCCCGGTGCAGGGCCGACATCATGAGAGCAACGACAATCTCCTGGAACATCTGTTGGGCCTCGCGGGGGTTGACCAGCCGGCGGCGGAGCACGTCTTCCAGGTGCCACGCCGTGAAGTGGAACCGCGATATGCGCTGGGCGTGGGTCTGTTGCCAGATTTTCTCATCGACGACTTTGCCGCTGGCTAAACTTTCCTTGAGGGCACTGGACTGGAGTTGTTGGTCGACCTGTCCCTGCACACGCTGCCAGCGGCAATAGTCCACGATCAGCGTCAGTTGCTGCTCAAGATCATCCGCCAGCAGCAGCGCCGCTTCGCGCAGCGCCGTGGCTTGTTCATAAGCACCCACCTGAGCAAACGTATCCGCACGGGCGACTAGCATCTGACGCTGCTTTTCGCGCAGCAATGGCGCGTTATCGCTGCTGCGTGAAAGCGGCACGATCCAAGTCGGTGCTTGGTCCACAAGCACGTCCGTGACCTGTGACAGCGACAAACCGCTGTGCTCGTCCTTTCTGAGTAGCGATTTGCCGTCAGTCACGCGCAGCGCCAGCCGCACGGTTGGATCAGCCGCC
>JBGTKH010000401.1:0-22997 GCA_041744735.1 Pirellulaceae bacterium
GACCGCGCTGCTCAACCGCGGCGCGACCCTGACTGCCGCCGCGCCCGAAAGCAACCCCGCGGCTAAAGCGGCGGGGACGAAGCGTTTCCCATAGTCACCCGCCGACTCACTTCAGCCGGGCTTCTTGAACAAAGGATTTGAGCTTCGGCTCGAAGACTCGCGAAGTCAAATCCTTACTAGTTGTCCACGACCCACTGACGGCAGGCGGCGGGATCGATGCGGCCGATGTTCCCCGCAGCCCACTCAAACTGTTCCATCGTCCGGCAGCGATAGCCCGTGTAGCCGTGCAGAACCGTCTCGGTGAAACCGCCCCAGTCGGTGCAAATCACAGGCGTGCCGCTGGCTTGAGCTTCGATGGCCACGTTGCCGTACGGTTCGACGTATTGTGTTGGGCAAATGAACGCCGCCGCTTCGGCCATCAGCTTGCGCCGCCCCTCGACGCCCACCGGCGGCACGTAGCTGGCGTGCGGATTGTCTTTCAGGAACCTCGCCGGATCGCCTTACCCCACAATCTTGATCGGCCGGCCCACACGCCGCGCCACGTCGATCGCAGTGGCCACGCCCTTGTCGTCATTCAGCCGGCCCATGAACAGAAAGTAGTCCTGCTTGTCCTGCGGGCGGAAGTCGAAGGACTCGACGTTGAGCGGGCTAGGGATTACCACATCGTACCAGCGATTGCCGTCGAAGCGTTTCTCCAGTCCGAAATGAAAATGCATCCAGGCATAGGACTCGAACACGCGGTACTTGGCCCAGGTGAAGCGGTATCCGATCCCCGACTCGACCACGAACTGCTTCAGGTCCTTGGTCGCCGTTTGCTGTGCCCCGCCCCAAGTCGCGCAGATGACGGCCTCCCAAGGGCGCTGCCCGCGAGCCGAGATCGTGTCGCGGGCATTCTTCGCGTACAATTCATGGTAGGGCGCGTACTTGCCGTCGGTCTTGGTGTTGTACTGAGCAGCACCCGGATGGCCGTACAGCGACGACCAGAGATCCTGCGGGATGATCGAGACGTGCTCCGCGCATTCCGTATTAGAACCTTCGACGCCCAGATGAATCACTTCGTGCCCCCGCCGATAAAACATCCGGCACAAGTTCAGCGTCCGAGTCGTGAATGGGCAGCTACTGAACTCGACCGTGGTCTGCGTATGCGGCACGCCCAGGATGAATATCTTCATCGGCGACTCCCGTTCGTCGCGCCTGGGAGCTTTTGTAAAACCAGCGTCTCCTTCTCCGATCTATCCTGCAATGTGGACTTCACCCTCCACAACCGGCACGGGCGGCTCTTGTGATTCATACTGCTACTTGCCAACCCAAATCACAGACGGGATTCAATTGTCCACATTTCTATTTTCCCCGGTCAACGATTTTGATTTCAACGGCGTTGCTTCGAAATAGTTCCTTTCCGGGGTGGTCTTGCTGCCACTTCTTCCATCGGTCCGCGTAGCGCGGATCGTTTTCTCTGTCGGGCGCCGTGTACGGAGGCGGCAAGCCGGCGTATGGATGATCTGACACAAAGGTGTCAAGGAACACCATTTGTAGTCGATACGTGCCCGCCTGAAGGGCGTTTAATCGAACGCGAGCGCGCACATGGTCCTTCTTGCCAATCATGGCGTCTGGCGGAATCGTGAGCCAGTTGATCGCCGCGGTTGGAGAGATGGCGGAGCCGGCAAGTTTCCGAGATTCAAGAAGATCTCCGACACACTTGCCGGTGCCATCGAATACCAAGAGCCTTGTCGTCTCGACACGTACCAGTCCGCTATGCAGCGGGTTGAGGAGGGTAATCGGTTCTTCAGTCTGATTACTAACCACAATTGCGAATTGGATTTCTTCACCTGCCTCAATCGCCGGGTTATCCACCGTCAGCTTTGCCTTACAAGGCACAGCATCTTGCGGACGCTCATCGCCAGTGGCGACGCCGGAATTAATCATCGCCACCATCCCGAGCGCCCACAGTGTCGGCGCCCGGCTCAAACTCCATCGTAAAGTGCTAGCGAACAAGACGGCTCATCTCCTTGGCAAGACTTCAATTACGAGCACGTTCGAATGACAGATTTCCTGGGAACTCTTGAGACCCGGCCGGGGCCGCGGAGTTTCATCATCATCCGTGCAGACGTCGAGGAAACGCCCCAAGAAAACGAGTTGAACAAAGTACTTTCCCTCACCGAGGTGCGTAGGCGTGTCACGATCGCCGTCCCCCACTCGCGCCCCGGTTGCATACGACGTCGCCGCTTCCGTCTCGAGGCGTAGGGCGCGGCCGGTGATTTCACCCTCCTGCACCATGAGCCAACGCACTTCGCTGCGGTCGTCGCGCGCAACCGCCGCAAGGGCGTTGCCGACGTACTTCCTTTCGGCATCAAAGACCCGCAACGTGACGCGGCTAGGATCGGCCATACGAAAAAACGGATCGTACACTGCGGCATAGCCACCCTCACACTGGAATTGCATCTGCAGAATTAAAGGCTCGCCAGCACGAACCGTGGGGCGCTCGGTTGAAACGAATGCTTGCCCGTTCAGCACGCGATACCCGATCCGTGAGGGCGCATGTAGCTTTGGGCTTTCGCTTGTTTCAGCATGCACGACGGCGCCGATGCCGAGTCCGACCAAGACTGCAACGACCGCCAATCCCAAAATCGCCTGTCTTTCCATTGCATCTCCCAAGTAACATTAAGCACGCACCTTATTGAAACCAGACCTCACCCTGCCTGGGAAGTCCGCGCGGCGCGATAAGGAAACCTAGTCGTCATACTCTGGAACGTCGGTCGCCGAGTTGGCCGACCACTCAGGAAGTGCGGTCCAAGCAACTCCCGCTATATTCTGGGGCACGCTTGGTTCACCTGGCGCGGCGGCACCGTTCGACGGAATCCAGTTTTCCACACCTCCGATATCCGACCGCGTTACATCGAAGGAATACGACCAACTCAGTTTCTGGATCGGAACCGCGATGGAATCGAACGTGTTGGACCGCCACATGAGATACATTTCAAAGTCAATTCCGCCAAATGCCCGTGTCATTCCAGAGCCTTCCGAAAGAAAGGCGGCAACGGCCGCTGGACTAAAGTAGGGACTGTCTTCGGCCATGTTGGGTTGGGACTCGGGAAAAGTAAGCAGGCCACTGTCGAGTGCCCACGTGTCGTTAAGCGCGAATCTGATGGGATTACCACTCCCAGTAACCGTATGATAGTCGCGCTTCAGGATTTGCCTGAAGAAGGTCGTACCATCGGGTGTTGGAGATGGCGTTCGTGTGAATTCGATCCCGGTAACCTCGGGCGCAGCAAACCCCTTCCTTCCCAGTTGCACTACCCAAGGTCCGGGCCCGCTCCGCCACCATAGAAATCGCCGTCGCTGATTTGGCCGGTATCGCGCAGATAGTCGATGACCAGATTCAGATCGGCCTCGGACAACGCGCCGTCGCCGTCCACGTCTAGATACGGTTCGTCGGGTGGAGCCGGAGAAGTGGGCAGCGTGCGCGGGCCGTTGTTAGTTAGGTCGTAAACGAGCACGAAGGCGTCCAGCGGGGTGACGTGGCCATCGTTATTGACATCGCGGGCACTGTCGGCATTCTGCCACGGCGAACCGGTGATGGCAATATCGGCCGCCAGCAATTGCCGGTCCTCCAGCCGTTCGCTGGACAGCCTGCGCCGATACGTCCGTCGCGGCTGTAATGGCCGCTTGGCCCGGCGGAAACCCAATCTTCCAGCGACCTTATCCAACCAAGACAACCGCGGCATGGTCATACAACAATCCCCCAGCGAAATGACAGGAATTTTCCCAAACGGCACGCGGTAGCGAGCCGACGAAGAAGATGGGGCGGCGAGCTTGTGGTGTTACGCGCTTTCTCTCTACCCATAGAAATGCGCTCGGGATGGCAAAACGGACGCGCGGCGGAAAATATTTCCCAAAATAATTTGCGCCAGGGGATTTTCCCGATCCGAGATTCGCTGGACAATAGACGGCAGCGTCGCCAGCCACCGGCTCGACGCTCTTTTCTTACGGAACTTTCGATGAGCGACGAACTCTCCTTTGCGGAATTGATCGAGGCCTTGCTCATGGGCGATCCGCAGGCCGTGGCCGAATTGGAACGGTTGTACGGCGACCACTTGCGGCGCGTAGCACGGCGCAAATTGCGCCAATTAGGCGCCCAAAACTGGGCGGATTCAGTCGAGATATGTCAGTCGGTGTGGCTCGATCTGCTCCGTAAACCACTGGCGGCCGTCTTGGGAACTCCCGATCAGTTGCTGGCGTACTTGTACGCCATGGTCGAGAACAAAGCCCGAGCGTTCCACCGCACGGAATCAACGCTGGGTCGCGATCGATCGCGACAAGATCCGAGTCCGATCGAGAATCATGGCGTGTTGGACGAAGAACCCCAACCTGTAGTTCGGATCATGGATCGGGAATTGGCAGCCGAGATTCGCGAGAAAATGGGTGACGTGATCAGCCAAGTCCACGACTTGCACTGCGGAGGCTTGGAGTGGACACAGATCGGCGAACAGTTGCGGATCGCTCCAGATGCTCTGCGTAAGTGATACCGACGTGTCATCGCGCGCTTGCGGGCCGATTTGCGGATCGGATGATCTTCTGCGCTGCTCTATTGACGCGTTAACCAGAGTCGCCCCGTCCGGCTTCTGACAGGACAACGCCCGCGCGCCTCTTTCGCAGAACCAGCGTCCCCTTCTCTGTTCTCGGTGCTTCGATTCGGTCGACGCCGAACAGGCGCAGCCAGCTTGCGGTCATCTGCTGTTCGTGGCTGCGCGCCGCGTCGTCGATCAAGATCAGCGCGTCCGCGTTCAACCGTTCGTACAGCACGGGCAGCGCCGGGTAGCGGGCCATGGCGCGCGGGTTGTTGTGTTGCGGCGGCCCGTCCACGATCAACAGATCGATCTCGTTCAGATCCGCGAACACAGCGCGGTCATACCAGGGCCAGATTTCGCCCTCAATGGACAGATCCATCAGTGGAGCGTGCCGCACGGCGGCCACGGATTCCAGGCCATGCCGTCGGATGTCCGCAGCAGTGGCCGCTGCGAAGCGCTCCGAGTGATCGACCGCTACGACCTGCCCACGGCCCAGTTGCTCCAAACAGTATCCGGCCAGAATGGTCGAAGCACCGCCACCCAAATCCAGAATCGTGCGCGGCCGATGCTCTTGAATCCAGCGGAGCAAGACCGCGCCGAAGTCCGCCGAAATGGCCCACCCGCCCAGCGCCGGCGGCACGGCTCGAAACCGCACCTGCGAATGGATCGCCAACAGCGCTTCGATTTGACGGTATTGATCCATGTGCGTCGGTCCAGTTCCTACATTCGCTACATGCGCTCCACCCACCTCTGCCTGTGCGCCTCAGCCGACGCCTGACTTTGAAGTTGCACGAGCATCAATTTGTAGCCGAATTCGCCAGAATTTGGCATTCGAGTTCAACACAAAACCGCCCAAATTCTGGCGAATTCGGCTACCGTCGGTCGAATAGCGAAACTTCAAAGACGCCTGTCGCCGCGTTCGACCGGAGCCCTTGTGTAACGGAATATCATAGCGGCGGCATCATGCGCTTCCAAGTCTTCGCTCGTCAAGCACTTTTGATGGACAATTGCCATGCCTGACGTACGCTTCTGCAGGTAACGATTACGAAGGGCTCCGGCCAGTGAGCCGACGGCGCTAGCCGCGGGTCCTTTGCGAAAACCCGACGCTAGCGCGTGCGGCTCACCCTCAGCCGATTCTCCCCTGCTGGAACCACGATGAAAGATCGTCCGGACGCTTACAGTTTGTTTGTCGCGATGCCGGCTGTGCTGGTCACGGTGTTGGCCTTGGCGTGGGCTGTGGCGCCGGAGTTGATCGGTGGCAGTTGGCTGATGCGCGCGGCGCTGTCGGTGGGTTGCATCGCGGTGTGTGGCGTGGCGGCGTCGTATCTGGTTAACGAACGAGCCCGCGAGCGGAAGCTGCTGCAGCACTGTGTCGACGACCTGTGCCGCGCGGAAGGCCAGGCGGCGCGCGACGAAGCGCTGCGGTTGTCGCTGCAAGCCATGGCGCAGCACAGCCCGTGGCGCGGTGCTTTGAACCGAGTTGCCGAAGGCATCGATTCGTACCGGCAGCGGCTGGAAGAGGCCGAACAAGCCCGGGCCGGCGCGGAGATTCGCGCTCGGCGAATTACGGCGGAACACGAACACCTGTCGCAAATCCTGGCCGGACTCGCCGAACCTGTGCTGGCGATCAATCACTTCGACGAATTGCTGCTGACCAATCCCAGCGCCGAGAAACTGTTCCGTATGGAAGGCCAGAGTGCCGAACGCCGCGTGCTACAAGAGCTGCTGCATTGTGAACAGTTGGTCGAGCTCTTAACTGACACGCGCCGCCGCAAAATGCCGGTGCAACGCTGCGGTGAAATCACGGTGGCCGACAGCAGCGGCGAGCATCGCTGCTACCGTGTCGCATGCCGCAGCATTGCCACCGCGGCTCAGTCGGGGACAGCCGGCTCGCAATCTCACGGCGCCGTCGCCGTGCTCACGGACATCAGCGATCAGAAAGCGATCCAGCGGCGCAACGCCGAATTCGTTTCCGCCGCCAGCCACGAAATGAAAACTCCGCTGGCCGGCATCAAGGCCTATGTCGAACTGCTGGCCGACGGCGAAGCGGAAGACGAACAGACTCGCGAAGAATTTTTGGAGGTCATTAACGGTCAAGCTGACCGGCTGCAGCGACTGATCGACAACCTGTTAAATCTGGCACGCATCGAGGCCGGCGTCGTTGAAGTGAATAAACAGGCGCGGCCGCTGAACGAACTGCTGGAAGAGGCGGCCGGGGTCATGCAGCCGGCCGCAGAACAGAAACAAATCCAACTCCATTGCGATCTCAGCCCGATGTACCTGGAAGCGCTGATCGATCGCGACATGATGTTGCAAGCCGCCATGAACTTGCTCTCGAACGCCGTGAAGTACACACCCGACGGCGGCAAGGTCACGCTGCGCAGCCGCATCACGGACGGCGAAGTCATGTTCGAAGTCGAAGACACGGGCGTCGGTCTGTCACCGGAAGACTGCCTGAAAGTTTTTGAACGATTCTATCGGGTCAAGAAAGACCGCCAGATGGCCACCGGCACGGGACTTGGATTGCCGCTGGCCAAGCACATCGTGGAAGACGTACACGGCGGACGCTTGACGGTCGACAGCCAGTTGGACAAGGGGAGCACCTTCCGCGTCACCTTGCCGCGAATGAAAAGGAGAGAAACATGAGCAATCGCGTTTTGCTTTGCGACGACGAGCCGCATATCCTGCGGGCCGCCGAATTCAAGTTCAAACGATCGGGCTACGACGTCCGCTGTGCCGGCGACGGCGAAGAGGCGTGGGAGATGATTCAGGAGGAAATCCCCGACGTATTGGTCACCGATTGCCAAATGCCGGAGCTCAACGGTCTGGAGCTGGTCGAACGCATTCGTGCGAACCCGCTGACGGCCGAATTGCCGGTGATCATGTTGACGGCGAAAGGCTACGAACTGTCGGGCGTGGAGCACGACGACCGCTATGGCCTGCTGACGGTGATCTTCAAGCCGTTCAGCCCGCGCGAATTGTTCGAGCGCGTGCAGCGGCTGTTGGACAACCGCCAGCCTGAAGGTGCGGCCCGATGAAACTGCCCACGGAAGTCTTCGGCAACGTGGCCGTCGTGCACACGCCGGAAGAGTTCAGCGACGACTTGACTTCGAAGTTGGCGGACTATCTCAGTTCGCTCGAACGATCGAAGGTGATCGTGGACTTGGACGGCACTGAGTCGCTCGACAGCGCCGGATTGGCCGCGCTGCTGGATGCTCAGCAAGAATTACGCGACCTCGGCGGCGACCTGAAAGTTACCACAGCCAACACGGTCAACCGCAAAATCCTGGAAATCACTCGCCTCGACGACCATCTGGAAGTGTTCGACAACGTGATCGACGCCGTGAAGAGTTTCGTATGATTGATCGAAGTGAGGTCCGCGTAAATGACGAATGACGAAATACCCAATGACGAAAGAATGACTAATGACTAATGACGAAGCGGGCATTCGTGCTTCGTCATTCTTTCGTCATTCGTTATTGGTCATTCGTCATTGGTCACCACGTTCGCTTCGACACCACCGTTGCAGCGAATTCCCGTTAGCCTCAATAAGACCAGCAAGCTATGTCTCTCGCACACGCCGCACCGCAACGACTGGGCAACGTGCTGGTCGAGCGCGGTTATCTGGCGCTCGATCAACTGCAGTCGGCGCTGGACTATCAGCGTCAGGCGGGCAAGAACAAGCTGCTGGGCGAGATTCTGGTCGACTTAAACTACTGCAGCGAGGATCAGGTCGTCGAATGCCTGGCCGCCGAATACGGCGTGCCGTACGCAAAGCTGGATTCGCGGCTGTTTGATCCCAAAACGATCGACGCCCTGCCGCGCGAGTACATCGAAAGGCACTTGGTCCTGCCGCTGTTCTGCATTCGCGACGTGCTGACGATCGCCATCTCGGAGCCGTCGAATCTGTTCCTGATCGACGAGATCGGCAGCCTGACGGGCAAACAAGTACAAATTGTTGCCGCGACGACAAAAGACATTCGGCGGATGATCACCAATCTGCCTGATTCGAAGGTCTTCGTGATCGACGACATCATCGAAGACTCACAGCAAGCCGAAGTCACGCTGATCGAAGACGCGATCGAGGACATCGGCGACGTGGAAGAAATCGCCGGCCAATCGCCTGTGATTCGGCTAGTCAACTTCATCATCTACAACGCCGTGAAGGAAGGAGCCAGCGACATCCACATCGAACCGGCGGAACGCTGTCTGCGCGTGCGCAACCGCATCGACGGCAAGTTGTACAAGGCGCTGGAGGTGCCGCAGCATCTGCTGGGCGCCGTAACGAGTCGCATTAAGATCATGGCGTCGCTAGACATCAGCGAACGCCGCTTGCCGCAAGACGGCCGCGTCCACGTGCTGCTGGACGGCCGCAAAATCGACTTGCGCGTGAGCACGTTTCCCGGCAGCCGCGGCGAGAAAACGGTGATTCGGGTACTCGACACGCGCAACGTTTCGCTGAACCTGCGCGATCTGGGATTCGCCGAAGACATTCTGACTGAACTTCAGAGTCACATTCATGCACCCAACGGCATCGTCCTGGTCACGGGCCCGACCGGCAGCGGCAAATCGACGACGTTGTACGCGGCGCTGAATGAAATCAGCTCAATGGATAACAACGTCTGCACCGTCGAAGACCCGATCGAATACCATCTGCCGCTAATCAATCAGTTTCAAGTGCAGGAACGAGTCGGCCTGACGTTCTCGAAGGCTCTGCGCACGTTGCTGCGGCAAGATCCCGACGTGATCATGGTCGGCGAGGTGCGCGACGACGAGACGGCCCGCACGGCGATCCAAGCCGCGCTGACCGGCCACCTGGTGTTCAGCACGCTGCACACGAACGACGCCGCGTCCGCCATCACGCGGCTGATCAACATGGGCATCGAGTCGTATCTGATCAGCGCGGCGCTGAACATGGTGCTGGCTCAGCGGCTAGTACGGCGCGTGTGTGCGAAATGCCGCCAAAGCTACGAACCGCCGCGCACGATGCGCAAGGCGCTCGAGCGGATGGGTTACGAAATGGAAGCGTTCTACAAAGGCGCGGGCTGTCGCCGCTGCCGTAACACGGGATTCTCGGGCCGCATCGGTGTGCACGAACTGCTGGTGATCAACGACGAGATCCGCGACGCGGTCGTCAGCGGCGCACCGATCAGCAAGCTGCGCCACATCGGCAACGCTCACGGCATGATTACGCTGCGTCATGACGGCTTCCGCAAAGTCCGCGAAGGCATCACGACGATCGAGGAAGTGCTGCATATTGTTGGAGATATTGTTGATTCCAATGAACAGAGGGTCAGTCGTCAGTAGTCCGTGGTCCGTGGCATGAGTTCAACCGCCTCGTCTTCTTTGCTACTGACTACTGACTACTGACTACTGACCAATGACTACTGACCAATGACCAATGACCAATGACCAATGACCAATGACCACCACAACCTTTCAATACTCTGCCCGCGATCCTCTTGGGAAAGTTCACGACGGCACCGTTGAGGCGGCGAGCCGCGATGCCGCCACGCAGATGCTGCAGCGTGACGGCTTTCACGTGCTCAAGCTGGAGGACGGGGACGACGGCCTGACCCTGTTCCCACGGCCGATCAAGCGCGGTGACATCATCTATGTCACGAACCAGTTGGCCATCATGGTGGACACGGGGATCAATCTGGCCACGGCGTTGGAAGGAATCGCTGCGCAGCAAGAGAATCCGACGCTCAAAGCGGTGCTGAACGATCTCAAGTCGCGCGTGGAGTCGGGCGAAGATTTTTCCGCCGCCTTGGCCCGGCACCCAAAATGCTTCGACCGCACGTTCGTGGCACTGGTCAAGGCGAGCGAACAAACCGGCTCGCTGGCCGAGATTCTGGAACAGATCTCTGACTACCTGCGAAAAGAAGCGGAAAACCGCGCCAAAGTACGAGCCGCGATGGCCTACCCGATGGTCATGTTGGTATTGGCGATCGGCGTGACCATTTTCCTGCTGACGTACGTCATGCCGAAGTTCGAGCCGCTGTTCAGCCGCAAAGGCGTGAAGCTGCCGACGCCCACGGTCGTAATGATCGCCGTGTCGGACACGCTGATTCACTACTGGTACGCCTGGCTGATTGCGGCCGTGGCGATCACCGCCGGAATCTTCTTCGGCCGCCGCACGCAACCCGGCCGGCAGTTTATCGACTGGCTGAAGATCAACCTGCCGATCGTCGGGCCGATGTTTCGCAAAGTGACGATCAGCCGCAGCATCCGCACGTTGGGCACGATGGTGAAGAGCGGCGTGTCGATGCTCGACGCCATTCGCTTATCGGCCGAAGTCGCCGGCAACTACTATTACGAACGCTCGTGGCTCCGCGTGCTCAACGAAATCACCAACGGCAATCGCATTCACGAAGCCTTGAGCGGCGACGCACTCTTTCCGCGCACACTGGTGCAAATGATCGGCTCCGGCGAAGAGACGGGCAAGCTGGACCACGTGCTGCAAAAGGTCAGCACGTACTACGACCGCGAAGTGGAAACGTCGCTGAAAACGGTGACCAGTATGATCGAGCCGCTGATGATTGTCGTGATGGGCGTTGTCGTCGGGGGCATCGGCCTGGGCTTGCTCTTGCCCATTTTCTCGCTCGGCCGCGCGGCCGGATAAGCGCAGCGACATGGAAGTGGTAGGACGGACGTGGGCGTCCGTCCTACAGGCTAGTGCTTTGTCAAAGTTTGATTTCGTGGCGTAAGCTTCCAGCTTGCGTTTACTCGCGGAAATCGAGATGGCAAGCAGGATGCTTACCCCACGTTCTGAAAAGCACTAGTTCGCGCTCTGGAACGGCATGCGGAAGGTTGGGAGTTTCGGGACGTAGCGTTGCCAGGCGGGTGTCTTCTCGGGCGTGTCAGCCGGTGGTGCTTCGGGAGGCGCGGGGAGCGGTGGGCGCGGGTTCGCGGCGACTCGCGGCGGGTCGTATTTCACGTGGCGCATCAGCAGCCGCGGCCAATAGCTGTCCAGAAACCGTTGGCACTCGACCGCCTTCCCCTGACCGAGTTGAAAGTCGGCCACGGCGATTCGCTTGAGCAACTCGTCACGCTCGTTGTCGTAGAACCAGAGATCGAACAGTTGCACGTCGTCGATCCAGACTTCGCCTGAGCCCATTAAATCGAAGCCCACGCGCAACTCCGTCAAACCGTGCGGCGGCAAATCATCGACGTGAAACAAGTACGGCGCCCACTGGGCTTGCAGCCGAGGAATCTTCGCCAGTTCCTTCTCCTTCAAACCTAAGCCAGTTCCCACCCACGCCCACTTGTAATACGTCTGTCCGTTCCACTGTCCTTCGACGGCCAGACGCAACGGCGGCTGGCGGTTGGCGTCGTTGATCTTCAGCCACACCCACACCGACAGCCGGCCCGTTTTTGGTGGCTCGAACGGTTCGCTGCGCACCCATGCCACGCCGCCGTTGCTGGTCACGTGCAGCGAATGTGCGCCGTTGCGACGTTGCAAGCGGTCAGTCTCCACGGTGATGCCCGAACCGTTAGCATGTAACCAACCCGTGATCGCATTTTCCGCGGCGGGCAACTCGAATCCGGAATTGCTGAGCTGCTCCCACGGAGGCGGGTTGCGCAGCGTACCGACTCGCGCGCGGACCTGTTGCAGTTTTTGGCGCAGATCGATGGCCACCTCGCCGGCGCTGTCCAATCGCGCTTGCCAGTTTTCAATCGCGACTTTCGGCGCCGTCAAGAGTGCGCCCACAAGGTCGTACGGTTCTAGCTGCACCGTCCACAATGTGCGTTGCCCTTCGCGGCGCAGCGGGGACAGGACGCGGCCGCCAAGGGATTCGACGTTACAATCGGCTGCAGCGCGCAGTTCAACTTCCACGGTCGTCCGCCAGGGAGCGTCATTCACCAGATAAACAAATGTAGACGGACCGCGCGATAACGTTCGCACCACCACGCCTTGCGTTAAAGCATCGTCTGATTTCGGCGTTGCGGTTTCAAATCGTTCGGCCGGCAGCCGGCGGTAGACCTCCACAAACGGGCGCAGCGCCTCTTCCTGACCGAGCGGTAACATCCAGCCGCCGTCCAGAATCGTGGCGCCGTCGAGCGTCGCCAAGTGATGTACGAACCGCTGACGATTGTGAAAATCGGCCGCGGCCACGTGCGTGACCAGCCAGGTGAACGTCTTGTCTTTGCCGAACGGGCTGACGGCATCAAAAGAAGGCAGTTGCAGCGTCAGCGGCTCGTGATACGATAGGCCGCCTCGTGACGCGCCGCTGCCGAAGAGTCGATCCGCGTCCGTCGCCGCGCCGAATTCCAAATTCACCGCTTGAGCGGTCAGGGACGTGTCGGGCGACAGCCGTTGCGGGCGAAGCAGCACGATGTCCGCGCGGTCTTCCAACAGCTTCGCATCGATGCCGATTTGAAGCAGCGCCTCGGCCGTATTGCTTCGCGCAGGAATTGTGGGGCGCAGTTCACCTTGCATAAGTTGACCCGTGGGCACGTCGGCTGTCGCCAGATAAAGTTTTGCCCCGGGGCGCTGAGCGGCAACTTCGCGCTGCAGTTTGTCGTAAAGGTCGGCCAGTGCCGCGGCCCGCCAGCTTAACCACGATTTGCGGCCGTTGTGGAGCAGAAAGCCGGCACGCTGCGCGAATCGCTCGGCACCTTCGCCAGGCACTTTGACAGCCGCCTCTTTCTGGAATTGTGCGATCGTGCGGTCGTCGAGGCCCCATTCATCGCTTGGCAGTTGCCCGTACGTATCGGGACCTAATTGCACGGCCAGTCCAGCGAACGAAGTGTGTTCCGCGTATCGCTCGGCCAATTCCCGCGCGACGCCGAGCATGGCCGCCTGCACACGCGCATCGAGCGGATTATAGTACGGCGCCAAGCCGCCGCGGGCGCCGTTGCGAGCCAACCACGCCTTCCCCTCTGCGTCAATCAATTCCAAACCGTCCGCTTCCGCGCCGCCAACTCGCCGCAACCGTTCCAATTCAGGCAACGGCGTGGCAAACTGCACAGCCGGAATCAGCTTCAGCCCCTCGCGGTCGAACAGCCGAAACATCATCCGCAAAACGTCCTTGCGAAACAGATCCTGACCGGTGGCAAAGAACGTGCCCGTGTCGTACTTAGGAGTCGGCTCCAACAGTTTACTCGGATACAGCGAGCTTCCTTCGCAGGCAACCGGCACGACGGCGCCGTTGTAGCCAGCGTACTTCAGATACTCGGTCAATCGTCGAGCACCCAGATAAAAGGTGCTCCAGTCGTCCAGCGTGCGGCCGGTCCAAGTGTCGAGCGACTCGCCTGCCGAAAAATTTTCCGGGAACAGCGGCTTGTCAAAATACGCTGCCAGCAGGCGGCCGCCCGTGGCATCGTCGGCCAGCGGCAACGCGGGCAGCGTGGCAGGACCGGTGAGCACGCGAATGCGTCCGAACTGCGCTGCACCATTGTCACGGCGGTTGGTCAGCAGCACAAATGGCGTCTTGGTCTTGGGCCAGAAGATCAGCCGGTGCCGTTGCACGGGCGGTTGCGAGCCGGCTGGCGATTCGGGAACATCGACGCCCGAATCGAGTCCGATTGGTGCGACCGCGCCGGCCGCATTCGGTTCGATGATGCTGATACCCAGCGTTTGCTTGAGGTCACCGGGATATTCGACTTCCAGAATGTGCGGCTGACCGAGGCGGCTGACGGGCAACGGATACGCCTGCCAGCCATCGGTATTCAATGCGATCCACGTTTGCCCGCCGTGCTGGCGGGTTTGCGATTTGCCGTTGCCCAGCGGCCCCTGCCCAATTCCCGGAATGACGCTGAAGCTCGACATCCGTTTCATCCGATCCCACCAACCCGGATTGGCCGGGTCGATTTCCAGTTCCGCTTTCCAATCGGCAACGGATGGGGGCAGCGGCTGCTTGTCGATGATCACTAACTGCACCACGCGCTCAAGCAGCGGTTTGGCGCGCACGAACGGTGCGGCGATCCGACGCGGTGTGAGCGCGATGCGTACGTCGTACACGCCTTCGATGGCCGGCATGATGACTGCGTATGGTCCAATTGGCAATAGACTGCCATCGGCTGCGACCGCGACGTCCTTCTCTTCGCTCGAGACTTCCGTTTGCGTTGCACTGTTTACGAGCTGCACTTTGCAGCGTAGCGTCTCGCCGGTAATGCCGGACAGGTGCGGGACAACTTCCAGCTCGAACACGTCGCCCGGAGCAAACACCAGCGAGTCGCGGTTGACTTTCACTCGCAAGCGATCTCCCGGCGTGCGACGCACGAGCAGCCGATTGCCGTTGTCGTCGAGATCATCGCTTTGGAATTCGGTGACTAGCTTGGCCAATGGAACCTGAATCGGACCGCGCGCAGGATTCTGCGGATTCTGCGGATTGAGCGGATTGAGCGGATTGAGCGGATTGATCGGAGCCAACTCGACGGAAAGTGTGGCATCGAGCGGCGCCGTGACGAGCAGATCCACGCCGTCGTAGTTGCGCGGACTCCGCTCGTTGACTACTACCTTGCCTTGTTCGAGATAGATCGAGCCCGGCTCATCGGCCTCGAGTCCCAACGGCGCGAGCTCCGACAGCGTCCCTTGGCTGATTGAGATCGTGCCGCGCCATTGCCGGCTCTCACCACCGCCCCACGCCACGCGCAGACGCATGTTCGTCTCTTCACCCAACACATTTGCAGCGTGTGACCATAGCGTGCAACAGACCAGCGCGCAGACCGACAGCGCGGCGGGCCAGACCCGCAGAAAACCACCGCAACGGTGGCGCGCCATGCGCAAATGCGGCGCGGGCGAAGTAGTCGGACTTCCATGTCCGAACATAAGGAGCCCCGCGAATCGGAGTTAACTGCTAGCGTTATCCCAGCAATGGGAGCGGGATTATATACGCAGCGTCGTTTTCGGAACTACCCCGGAATCGCCGCGTTTTCGCGGGTTATTCGTAACCCGACGAGTCAGCGAGGGATTTACTCGCCACCACGATACGAGTTGCGCCCCCTGTAGCTCGGGTCCATTGACCCGAGCAATACGCCATAGATCTCGTTCGGGAGAATCGTCGCACTGGAAAAGAGTCGCTCGGGACAATGGTCCCGAGCTACGATTATTCCGTGACTTCGCGCAGAACTTCGGCCAACGGCGGAAGCTCGGCAAGCCTGCCCGTTTGCGCGGCTTGCTGGAACTCGTCGAGCGCTTGCACCAATTGCTCGACCACGTCCTCGCGGCGGTTGGAAACTTCATTCACTTCCCAGCGATCATCCGGCTTCAGAAAGAGTTCGCGGCAGTCGCCGTCGTGTCGCAAGAACCAAGCCGGCGTGCGAATCGAACGCTGTTGGCCCAAGATCGAACAGGCACAATCGCGCGTCGGCGACTCTGCGCCGCGCGCCAGCGGCAACAGGCTAACCGCCACGTCCGGCGCGTCGTCGACGTTCGTCAATTCGAACCAATCTTGCAGCGTGGCGTATAAGTCGGGAGGTTGAACCAGCGCGTGGCTGCGCTGCATGGCCGCCGCTTGATCCGGCAACCGCATGAGCCACGGTACGTGTAGCAATTCGCCGTACAGCGCTTCGTCCGCTGCCCCTACGCGGCGATGTTCGCCCAGTGGAAACCCGCGCGGAGAAGTCAGCACCAGCAATGTCTGATCGGCCAACGGGCTCTCATGCACCGCATCCAACAGCGCCGCCACGCACATGTCCAATAGCACGACTTGACCGGCGTACGCGTGCACGACGCCCAACAGTGAGTCGGGGTCAAATCCTTCTTCGAGCCGCCGCGCAGGTGGCGCGACGAACGTTGGCGGCACAGGGTCGTCTTCGTCGGCAAAGCGATTGCGAAACTCCAGCGGCGCGTCCCACGGCCCGTCCATGCCGCGCGCGTGAAACCACAGACAAAACGGCTCGGTACGCTGCCGAATCCACTCGATGGCGGACGCGAAACTTTGAGCCATCTGCGTCCGTTCAACATCGCCCGCTGGCCTCTTAGTCCTAAGCGCGGACAGCACAACGCGATTCGCGAACTCATCGGCCAGCGGATGCTCAGCGACGCGCGAATCGTCGGTTAGCAACGTCGCGTCCACATTGCTGCTCGTCAACCGCGACGGCAAGCTCCCGTGCGTTGCCTCCGCTTCGGGACACATCGCATGCTGCCCATGCCAGAAGGAACGATACACGCGCTGAAGGTCGGGCGAGTCGCTGATCGCACATTCCAACAGCAGCGATTCGCTGGCCAGCCGATTCAGCCCCGGTGTGTCGATCCAGGTGTTCCCATAGGGGCCCAAGAACCCGGCGCCAAACCGATCAACAACCACGACAATCGCGCTGCGGGTGTTCACGACACGTTACAGTTTTCCGCGTTGGCTGTTGATTTCGTTGACCAGCGGTTCTTTCAGGCTGCCGTCGGATTTGTCGGCTTGAGCTTCGGCGGCGTTCAGCAGTTTGCTGGCGGCGCCCAGTTGACCGGCCTGACGCTGCTTGTCCGCGAGATTGACCAGCGCGTAGCCTTGGCTCAGCGGCGTCTCGATGGCGGCAACGGACTTCTCGGCTTCTTGGAAAACCGTTTGAGCCTCGGCGGACTTCTTCATGACGGCCAGCTTGGCACCGATGCTGGTGATCGCATCGGTACGCTTGCGGGCGTCTGGGATGCCGCGTGCAGTTTCCAGCGCGCTGTCGATCCACTTCTGGGCGTCGGCGGCCGCTTGGGCTTCGTTGTATGCGGCCGCCATTTCTAAAACGGCGGACACGCGGCTCTCCGGATCGGCGATCGCGCCGGCCAAGTCCTCGACCATTTTCAGATAGCCTGTGGCCGCAGCCTTGCCATCGGGAAGTCTTGCATAAATCTGAGCCATTACCGCGACGGCTTTGATTCGCGCGGCATTGTCGGCGATCTCATCCGCGGCCTTGCGGACGTCCTTCAACGTAGCCTTGGCGTCGCTGACGGAGCCGGCTTTCGCGTGAGCGTCCGCGACGGCATTCAGAGCCGTGGCGCGGCCGGCGGGGTCTTGCACTTCGATGGCCGCGTCCATGGCGCTCTTCATGGACAATTGAGCGCCGCCCAGGTCGCCGGCCTGCCGCTGACGTTCAGCGACGACGACCAACTGCTTGGCACGTTCGACGGGGTCCGTGGTTTTGACCGCCCGCTGATATTGATCGGCCAGAGACGCCCCGGGCGTGGTCCCCCCGTTGCCGCCACATCCGGCGGCCAGCACAGCCGTCAGCACAACAACTGACATCCACACGCGACTGGACATGATCGGTACCTCACGCGCTCGTATGTAGGACGGATTGCTAATCCGTCCGTTTGAATTAGTTTCGCCCGAATCAGTTCCGGCCGGATTGGCAATCCGGCCTACGTCCTAGAACACTAACTTGATTTGTTTCAGCCGCGACTCGGCCTCGGCCATCAGGGCGTCTTCGGCGGCTTCGGTGTCGGCTTCGTAGGTGACAGAGAACCGCAAAAACGGCCCGGCATCGTCCCAGGGCACGGTCACGATCGATTGTTGCGTAATCAGGAATTGGCTGGCGGCTTCGGCCGTTTCAAACGCCGGGCCGCCGTCTAGGCCGCGCGGGCTGCTCGCGTACAGGAAGTACGTGCCGCCCGGCATGCGGCACTCAAATCCGCAGCGGCCGAGTATCGCGACCAGCTTCTGTAATCGGCGACGATATTTCTCGCGGATGCGCTGGGGAATCGTGTCGTCGTCCAGCGCCGCGGCGGCCGCCTTTTGTATCGCAATGAACTGGCCCGAGTCGCAGTTGTCCTTCACGTCGGCAAACGCCTGCACCAAACGCGGATGGCCGCACACCCAGCCGATGCGCCAGCCGATCATGTCGAAGCCTTTAGAGAGCGAATGCACTTCGACACCCACGTCGCGCGCACCAGGCACAGACAAAAAACTCAAGGGCTGTCCGTCATACGTGAGCAGAATGTGCGCCGCGTCTTGCACGACGACGATGTTGTTCTGCTTCGCGAAATCGATCACCCGTTTATAGAAATCGACCGTCGCCACTTTGCCCGTCGGGCTGTTGGGGTAGTTGATCACCAGCAGCTTCGCCTTCTGCACAACATCGCCGGGAATCGACTTGAAGTCGGGCAGGAAATCGTTCTCGACCGTCAGAGGCAAGCGATACACCGCGCCGCCGTAGTATCGAGTGTGCGTGCCGGCCACGGGATAGCCGGGCACGGTCATCAGCGTGATGTCGCCCGGATTGATGAAACACGCGGGAAGCATCGCCAGCGCGGTCTTCGAGCCGATGCAATGATTCACCTCGTCGGCCGGGTCCAACTCAACGCCGAAATTCCGCTGCATGAATCGCGCGGCGGCTTCCTTAAACGCCGCAATGCCATTGTCGGCGTAGCCGCGGTTCTCGGACCGGTTGATCTCTTCTCCCATCCGCCGACGGACCGATGCGGGGGCCATCGAGTCGTTCTCGCCGATGCCAAAATCGACCAGCTTCCGCTGCGGGTGTTCGGCCAGCGCCTTGCGTTTGGCGCGCTTGATCTTCTCGAACTTATAGATTTCGGTCCCTTTGCCGTAACTAGCACCGCCGATGCGGTCGGCAAAGAGCTGTTGAAAATACGGATCGCTCATAAGAAAGTACGCAGGACGAAGTACGAAGTACGAAGTACGAATCGGCGGGCGCTTCGTGCCGCGGCCCGATGAATGGATTAGCCTACCGCAGCAACGCCGGCTCGGCAACCGGTCGGGATCGCGGCATTTGCCGTTACCGGCCTTGTTGCCTGTTGCCGCCAATTGTTACATAATTGACGTGGACGAGGGATAAACCCAAACGAGGATTACTGCGATGCCCGTCGTGGAAATCAAAGATAACGACAAGTACGCGAGAGCCCTTGCGCTGCTGATTCGCCGGGGCGGCAGATATCACACGCGACCTACGCAACGTTTGATTGTGAATGGCCGTCAACTCGAAGCGTTGATCGGACAAGGAATTGTAACTTTCGACGATATCGTGGACGGTCATGTCAAGAAAACGCAAGACAGCCACAAGTGAGCTC
The DNA here is from genome assembly GCA_041744735.1 of Pirellulaceae bacterium. GTDB lineage: Bacteria > Planctomycetota > Planctomycetia > Pirellulales > Pirellulaceae > JBGTKH01. Next base: position 19,528 of record JBGTKH010000401.1, read on the forward strand.
GCGGTATTGTTTCACGAGCCGTCCCACGAACTTCGGCTGCCCAGCACACGTGAGATTCCGCGACAGAAGAGATAATTGCAGACCTCTGTTACTTCCACCGGTCTTCACGTGGCGGTTCGAGGTCGAAGTCGCCGATGGCGGGCGAGGTATCGTCTTGCTCGCGGATGCCGAGGCGGCCGAGGCCGGCGACCAGGCCGCGCAGTTCGTGTTTGGTCTTCTGACCGCCGGTGATGAAACTGGCGGCGTAGCCCACCAACAGTGTGAACGCGACGCCGAACGTGAGCGTCCAAGTGTCTCCTAGTGATTGCGTGAAAGGCCACATCCAGCGGCAGCTTGCAAATTGGTTCGCCGCGGTCAACCAGAGCGTGAACAGTGTGCCCAAGATGAGCGACGCCAGTGCGCTGCGCGCTGTGCAGCGGCGGGTGAACATGCCCAGCAGAAAGATTGCCAGTAGCGGCCCGCCGAATGTGTTCACCACGGCGATCATGATCTTGAAGATATTTTCGACTTGCGCGATGACGAATGAAAACAAAGTGGCAGCGACGCCGATGACGAGTGTCAACGGCCGCGCCAGCCGCAGTTCGTCTTCTTCCGTCAGTTGATCGGCCGGCTTGTTCACCTTGGCGGCCAGCCATTGGCGTCCCCAGCCCAGGCGGCGATGAAAATCGACGACGATCAGCGTACAGAGCGAATTCAACCCCGAGTCCATCGACGACATCGACGCGGCCAGCAGCGCGGCCAGGATCAACCCGGCCACGCCGACGTAAAGCTGTTCGGTAATGAACCGCGGCATCAGTTCATCGTTGGCCTTCTTGTTTAAAATGATTTCGCCACGCTGCAACTTTCCCTTCAGCGGCGACCGCATGGCCAGTTTGTTCACGTCCAGCTTGCCCGTGGCCGGATCGATCAGTTCGTCGGCGTTGGTGAACGGTTCTTTGCTGTTGGGGTGCAACACGCGCTGCTCGGCGACCAGCTTGTCGATGGTCGACACGTCCAGCGGCTGGTGTCGCCATTCGACTAGCGGTTCGTTCTGCTGCGCTGCGCTCGACGCATCAGACGAACGGCCCGGCAGGTTGTCTCGATCGGCGTACGTCATCGACTCCTTCGTCGTGCCGTCAACATTCACGACCCAGATCGGCCGCATGGCCTGCGGGTGATCGTGATAAAAGGCCAACAGCGCCATGCCCGCGTACATCAGCGAAGCGACCATCACGGTGACCGACAAGCAATTCAGGATGAACGAACGCTGCGCGGCGATCAGATCCTTGGCGGTCAGGTACCGCTGGGCCGTAATTTGATCGGCAACGTAAAACGAAAGCATGGCCAGGAAGAAATGCGGAAACGCGCCGTAAATCGACCATTTCTCGGTCCAACTGAACTGCTTGTCGGTCAGCTCGGTGCGCTGGAGCGAACTGGCGATCTCCCACACGCGCTCGGCGCCGCCGTCCATGCTCATCCACACGCCGCCGATAATCAACAGCAGACCGCTGACCATGACCAGCGCTTGAATCACGTCGGTCCAAATCACCGCCTTCATGCCGCCCAAAAACGTGTAGGCGGTACTGACCGCGCCCAGCAATAAAAGCAAAAACCAGATCGGTATGTCGATGCCTGCGGCGATTACCAGCACTTTGCACGGCGCGTAGATCACGCCGCCCAGCCACAGCAATCGCCAGATGACAAACACGATGCTGCTGACCAGCCGCGTCGTCGAATCGAATCGCAACTCCAGGTACTCGTAGATGCTGTAGATGCCCAGATTGTGATACAGCGGCAACACGAACCAGACCATAATCGGCAGCGTCAGCCACACGACCAGCGGCATGAGCAGGAACTTCAGCCCAACGTAATACGCCTCGCCCGGAATGCCGGTATAGCTGAGCGCCGACAGCAGCGTGGCCATGATCGACAGCCCGACCGAGAACCAGCCCATCGAACGGCCGGCCAGAAAAAAGTCTTTGCTCGTGTGCTGCTGGCCGCTGAAATAAAAGCCAATGGCCAGCATCACCAGCAGGTACACAGCCAGCACGCCGTAGTCAATCGCTGTGATCGCCGCCAGCATGAGTTCGGTTCCTTCACACGCTGAAGCGGATGTTGATGATGTCGCCGTCGCGGATCACGTAATCCTTCGGTTCGTGGCGCATCAAGCTGTGGGCCTTCACCTCGCGCTCGCTGCCCAGGCGGATCAGGTCCTTGCAGCTCATCGTTTCGGCGCGGATAAAGCCGCGCGCCAAATCGGTGTGGATGTTTCCCGCGGCCTCGACCGCCGTACCGCCTTTGTTGATCATCCAGGTACGAACCTCTTTCTCTCCAGCGGTGAAGAACAGCATTTGTCCCGAGACATCCATGATCTTGCGAATGATTTCACCGCGGTCGTGCATCTCGACACCCATTTCGCGGCAAAATTCCACGCGTTCCTCGTCCGACATCTTCGCCAGACCCAACTGCAGCGACAGCGAAACGGCAAGGGCAGCCAATTCCGGCGGCCATGCACTCAGCAGCCGTTCGGGCTTTGTTTCGTCTTCGGCCAAGTTGATCACCGCCAGCCGTGGTTTTTGTGTGAGCAATCCGAAAGAGCGCGTGGCGGCGATCTGTTCGGGAGTCATCTCGATGTTGCGCAGCGACGTGCCGGCATCGAGCGTGGCCCGCAGCGGCTCCAATTCCTTCAATTCATGTTGCAACTGCTCGCGTTCCGGGCCAGGGTGCGGCTTCTTCAGCGACTGATGAATTCGTTCGATGCGTCCGGAGACAATATCCAGATCGGCGATCAACAAGTCGTCCCCGAAATTTCGCAAGTCGCCGAGCGGATCGGCGCCGTCGAAGGCCGAGACGACCATCACCAGGCAACCGGCTTCACGGATTCTCGCTAACTTGGCGGCGCTGCCTTCGTGCGAGCGGCTCAGACCGGGCGTGTCCACTAACTCCAAGGCGGCCATCGTCACTTTCTTAGGCTTGTAGATTTCGCACAGCGGCGCGACGCGGCTTTCGGGCACCGTGGCCATTGCATGCTGCGTTGCATGAGCCAATGCCGGATCAGCGGCCACGTCTGTGAGCCACTCGAACAAGGTGCTTTTGCCGGATCCTTGGTAGCCTACGATGCCGATTTTCATGAGTTAATGTCCTTTGTCATTGGTCCTTTGTCATTTGTCAAAAGCCAGCGACGCCAGTGACAAATGACTAATTCCCGTTTCCTCGTTCATGCAATGCAACTTCGAGTTTTCCCAGCGCATGTTCTATCGCTTCGGATTCCTGTTTGTCCAGGGTGCTGCTGCCGAAGCGGACGCGATAGAAGGCGTCGACGATTTGCCGCGGCAGACTGCGGGCGCTGCGGCCGGACGGGGAATCGGACAGGTGGCCGCCCGCCATGCCGGCAAACTCGCGCTGCGTTTGTCCGCTGGCGCGGTGCAGGCCGTGCCGGGCCAGCAGCGTCACCAACCGCTCATAAAACTCAATACGTTGCACGGCCCGCG
>JBGTKH010000402.1:0-3569 GCA_041744735.1 Pirellulaceae bacterium
GCGGGCACAAACAGCCGCCACGGGACTGGCTTGTGGTCATAGTGAATGAAGGCAGCACAGATGAACGTACAGAGCAGCGCCGTGTGCGAAGCGTAAAGGACCCAGAGCAGCGATTCCGGGAGTGTGAAAGCCCGCGATTCCGTGGCCGACGTGAATCGCGGCAGATTCGCGCCGCCCGAGAACACCTCGACGATTGCCAGGGCCAGAAAGATTCCCGCGACCAAGGCCTCGACCGCCGGATAACGGCCTGAAATCGCGGCACCGCAGTCTCGGCAGCGCCCGCCGAGCAGCAGCCAACTGAACACGGGGACGTTGTCGAAAGCGCGGATCGGCCGCTCGCATTTGGGGCAGCGCGACCGAGGGTGCACGATGCTCATTCCGGCCGGCAGACGGTAGATCACCACGTTCATGAAGCTGCCGACGCATCCGCCCAGCACGACGAGCCAAACGCCAACCAGCCACTGCATGGCTGCGGACGCATGCGCGAGCGGCTCGACGATCTGAGCTAGATTCAAAATGGCTCTCATTTCCACATCATCGTAGCCGAAGTCGCCAGTAGCCGAAGTCGCCAGTAGCCGAAGTCGCCAGACTTTGGCCGGCCGCTATCTTACATCCGCCAAACTCTGGCGAGTTCGGCTACAATGAATCGCTTGCCAACCTCTCACATCCGTGCCCTAATCCCTATGACCAACGAACACGACCACCTTCCCCGACTTGGCCCCGAATATTACCGTGGGCAGGCTTACGTCCATTGGACAATGACGATGCGAGATCGTCAGACCGGATGGCTGACTCCCATTCTGCACTACAAGTTTCGCGAGCTGCTCACCCACACCATGTTCCGGTACGGCCTGACATGCACGATCTATTGCTGCATGCCCGACCACATCCACTTGCTTTGGGTCGGCATCCTTGACGATTCGGACCAGCAAATCGCGGCGAAGTACTTCCGCAATCGTCTCAACCCGGTTTTAGAGAAGCTAGGAGCCAGATTCCAGCGTCAGCCGTATGATCACGTGCTCCGCGAGGACGAACGCAACCGTGACGCGTTCGAGGCGGTCGCGGAGTACATCGCCCGGAATCCCGAACGATGGGGCTTGGTACCGGTCGATGGTTTTCGCCAGTACAAGTACACGGGATGCCTGATTCCGGGCTACCCGGAATTGGATATTTGGCAGGACGATTATTGGGACCGATTCTGGCGAACGTATTCTTTTCTTCGCACGAACGGGTTGATACGCGGTAACGATCCTGATTCCAACCCGTAGCCGAAGTCGCCAGACTTTGGCCCGCGGCTATCTTGCGTCCGCCAAACTCTGGCGAGTTCGGCTACCAGCGCAATTGCGTAGCCGAAGTCGCCAGACTTTGGATTGCACGCACGTCCGCAACGCAGCCAAACTCTGGCGAGTTCGGCTACCAGCGCAATTACGTAGCCGAAGTCGCCAGACTTTGGATTGCACGCACGTCCGCAACGCAGCCAAACTCTGGCGAGTTCGGCTACGGCCTGCCACCCATACGAGTAGCCAGGGTTTGGCAGAGTAGGAAGAATTCTCGCTTTTTGGAAAAAGGCTGGCTTGTATTTGTCAATACGCGGTGTATCTTGATGCTTGTGGATTGGTATGCCGAGGGAGAGGGTGAATTCAACCTCGCGGGCGGCCTCGAATTCTTGAGGAGGCGTGGTGGGAAGAGGCAACCGGCGCGAGTTCCGTCTCAACCGCGGCATTTCTGTTCGCTCAATCGATCTATTTCGTTCTTCTTATTTCTGTTTCGATCGGAGAGAGTTCATGAAGTTTTTTCTAGGTTCGTCTAAACGTCGGCGAGGCTTTACGCTCGTCGAACTACTCGTCGTGATTGCCATTATCGGCATCCTCGTGGCGCTGCTCCTGCCTGCTGTGCAAGCGGCGCGTGAAGCGGCACGGCGCACCGAGTGCATCAACAACCTGAAGCAAATCGGTCTGGGAGTGCAGAACCACCATGACCAACGCGGTTACCTCCCGGCCTACGTTGTGGGCGACAACCGCATGAGTTTTTGGGTCGCCATCTTGCCCTACCTGGAGCAAGGGAACCTGTACGATCGTTTTGATTTTACGCAGTCCATGTCCTGGCATTGGAACAACAATAACGCGCAAATCGGTTTTCATACCGGCCAAATCGGTTCGCGAAATGCGTTGGCGTCGATCAAGGCATACACCTGCCCATCGCGCCGTTCTGGAATTCAAATGCGTAACGGGACAGCGAATAACACCCAGGGCGACTCTGGCCCGTTGGGCGATTACGCGGTTGTCATGTGGGTGGAGGGCACGACTGGCGCATGGAACGCCGCCGTTCAGTCAACTAGCGGACCTTGGTACGATACGATCAATCCCTGCGATGTTAACCATGTCAACAGGGTAGGCAGCGCGTTTCGCGTCGCGTCGGTCCAAGGCTGCCCTACCGTTCCCCCCGCCACGAGTATTCTGTGGCGCGAGGCGGTCCCCCGTGACACGATGTCCCGCATGACCGATGGCACGAGCAATATCATTATTGTCGGTGAGAAACATGTCAGGCAGGCCGAGCTAGGGACACCACTCGGGGCCGTGAACACCAATGGAAATGCACATGACGGACCTTGGTGGAACAGCACTGCTTCGAATAATAATTTGCCTAATGTTGCGCGAAGCGCACGGCTAGCGATCGGCAAAGGGCCCAGGGATTGGGACGGTCTGTCCGGCCGGCTGCCGGGCAATCCAGCCGCCAATTTCGGCTTCGGAAGCTGGCACCCGGGAATTTGTCATTTCGCTCTGGGCGATGGTTCGACGCGCGGCATCAGCACTACGGTAGCGCCGCTGATCATCAGCCAATTGGGTCACTGTGGCGACGGTAATGTCGTCGAGCTTCCATAAGCACATGCCGCAAGACGCGTGTCTTGTAACGTGGAAATCTGAACAAGCCGCCGATGTGGTCAATCCACCGGCGGTTTGTTTTTTTTGATTGAGGAAAAGCCATGCCACGCATTAGAACCTTGATGCTCCTTGCTGTCGTCGGATTGCTTGCGATGGCCGCAGTGGCCGTGGGACAAGAAGGGGACTTCCGTCCGAGTCAGCAGACAGCCGTGGCGGAAATCGATCGGCGGGCGGAGGAATTGAAGGCGGTTAACCAATCGATCTGGCAGCTTGCCGAAGTGGGTTTGCGGGAAACGAAGTCCAGCGCTCTGCTGGTGGAAAAACTGAAGGTGGCGGGATTTGACGTGAGGGCCGGCGTCTCCGGCATGCCCACGGCGTTTGTCGCCAGCTTCGGCAGCGGCAAGCCGGTGATCGGCATCTTGGCCGAGTACGATGCGTTGCCCGGCATGTCGCAACAGGTGGCTCCGCAGCGCGAGCCGGTCGAAGCCGGCGGAGCGGGACACGCCTGCGGCCACAGCGGTTTGGGAACTGGGGCGTTGGGTGCGGCTCTCGCCGTCAAGGCTGCGATGGAGAAGCACAACCTGCCGGGCACCATCCGGCTATACGGTACGCCTGCCGAAGAGACGCTGATCGGCAAAGTCTACATGACGTTGGACAAACAGTTCGACGACCTGGACATCTGTCTGC
>JBGTKH010000403.1:0-6263 GCA_041744735.1 Pirellulaceae bacterium
GCCCGGTGCGAGAAAGACGCACGCCGGTAAATATGGAGAATTAACTCCATCGCGACAACGGGGAGGCGGTGGCTGGATTAACCCTCCAGCCTCCGCTTTACCCACTGAAACTTCGGAATTCTCACGAATTCCGCTACGAGATGACCGCCTCAGCAGCGCCAATGTGAATGAAACGGCAGTGGCGGTCAAGATGCTTTCGACTGCGTCGTGGCAAGCGGTCACGCGAAGGGGTCGGGAGTCTCTTTCGCTTTTGGCGAGACGGCGCGGCATGCTTCCTATTCGGTTGCTGCCGAAAACGAAAAAGACTCCCGACCCCGTTCCGATTGGCCTTGCTTGTCATGCCGTCGTTAGACTACCCTCTGGCACGAGCGAAGCTTGCGCCTTCTTCGGTGCGCATTCGCCCTTGACCCCGACGCCCATCGCAGCAAGGACGCGAAACATGGGACGACGCGCTTTGATTACCGGCATCACCGGTCAGGACGGCTCTTATCTGGCCGAACTGCTGCTGGAAAAAGGCTACGAAGTTCACGGCCTGATTCGTCGCGCCAGTTCATTCAACACGGGCAGAATCGAACATCTCTACCACGATCCCCATGAACACGAGGTGCATCTGCGCCTGCATTACGGCGACCTGACGGACGCTGCGGGCCTGTCCAATCTGATCGCGGAGATCGAGCCCGACGAGATTTACAACCTAGCGGCGCAAAGTCACGTCCGCGTGTCGTTTGACCAGCCGCTGTATAGCGTCGACGTGTGTGCGCTGGGGGTTAAACAATAACAGGAGCAATCGATCATGTGCGGAATCGTGGGCTACGTCGGTTATCGTGAGGCGTCAGATTTTCTCGTCGCAGGGCTGCGGCGGCTGGAGTACCGTGGCTACGACAGCGCGGGCGTTGCCACGATCCCAACGCCAGGTGCGGTCAGCGTCACAAAAACCGTCGGTCGCATCGACGAACTGGCACACCAGCTCGGCGAATCGCCGGCCGCGGGCAATCTGGGCATCGGCCACACGCGCTGGGCCACGCACGGGGCACCCACGTCGCAGAACGCTCATCCGCATCTCGGCGGCGACCGCGTGGTGGCGATCGTGCACAACGGCGTGATCGAAAACTACATACAGCTCAAGGAACGCTTGGAAGTCGAAGGCTACTGCTTTCAATCCGCGACCGACAGCGAGGTGATCGCGCACCTGATCGCCCATCACCTGGAACAGCAGCAAGCCCGTCCCAAGAATCGCGCGGCCGATAACCCACACGCGATGCTGGTGGCCGCAACGAAAAAGGCATTGAAACAACTGCGCGGCACGTATGGTTTGGCGATTCTGTTTCGCGACTATCCAGATGTGATAATTGCCGCGCGGCTGGGCAGTCCGCTGGTTGTGGGCGTGGGCGACGGCGAACATTTCGTGGCCAGCGACGCTTCGCCGCTGGTCGGATACACCGACAAGATTGTCTATCTGGCCGATCATCAACTGGCGGTCGTCACGGCCGATTCGCTGAGCATTACGCATCGCGAACAGGGCCAGATCGAACACAGCGTGCACAACCTGGAAATCGACACCAGCGAAGTCACGCTGAACGGCTATCCGCACTATATGCTCAAGGAAATCTTCGAGCAGCCCGAGTCACTGCAAAACACCATGCGCGGCCGATTGTGCGACGAACATGCCACCGCGGTCTTCGGCGGCTTGAATCTCCCGCCCCAAGAACTCCGGCGAGTCAACCGCATCGTGTTGACCGCTTGCGGCACAAGCTGGCACGCGGCGATGTTCGGCGAGTACGTGATCGAACAACTGGCTCGTATCCCCGTCGAAGTCGAATACGCCAGCGAACTGCGTTACCGCAACCCGCCGGTCGAACAGGGAACTCTGCTGTTCGCCATCACGCAAAGCGGCGAAACGGCCGACACACTGGCCGCGCTGCGCGAGATGAAACGCAAAGGACACCCGACGCTGGCCATCTGCAACGTCGTGGGCAGCACGATCGCGCAGGAAGCCGATGGCGGCGTCTATCTGCACGCCGGCCCTGAGATCGGCGTCGCGTCGACCAAGGCTTACACCTCACAGTGCCTGGTGCTGACGCTGCTCGCTCTGTACCTCGGGCGGCTGCGGCACCTGAGCTATGACGAAGGCCGGCGGATCGCCGAAGAATTGCATCAATTGCCCAATAAAGTCAGCCTGGCGCTTGACACCAACGACCAAGTGCGCCGCATCGCCGGCAAGTACTGTCACGCCGACAATTTTCTATACCTGGGCCGGCAGTACAATTTCCCAACCGCGCTGGAGGGCGCGCTGAAGCTGAAAGAAATCAGCTACATCCACGCCGAAGGCTATCCGGCCGCCGAAATGAAACACGGGCCGATCGCACTGGTCGACGAACAAACGCCCAGCGTGTTCATTATGCCGCAAGGTTTCGTGTACGACAAAGTCATGTCGAACCTGGAAGAAATCAAAGCCCGCGGCGGACCGGTGATTGCCATCGTCGGTGAAGGCGATACGCGCGTGGCCCAGTTGGCGGACGACGTAATCTACGTCCCCACGGCCGAAGAATATCTACAGCCGCTGATCACCATCATCCCGCTGCAGCTTCTGGCCTACCACATCGCCGTCCTACGCGGTTGCGACGTCGACAAACCTCGCAATCTGGCCAAGAGTGTGACGGTGGAGTGAAAGCCGTGGCCAGTCGTTAAACGAATGCTGGTACTTTCGACAGTTAAGAGGTCCCATCACGGTTCGTAAGCATCCGCGAACGGATTTCTCCCGCGCGGCATCCACCGGCACAATCCAACGCCGGCGAAGTACAGGAACGTCAGCGGCACGGCCATCAACAGCATGCTGATTGGATCGGCCGGCGTCAGGAACATCGAGATCACGAAAATCGCCAGGATCGCGATTCGCCACTTCTCGATGTATACCTCCGTGGAGAAGATGCCGATGCGGTTTAGGAACAGCATCACCAGCGGCAATTGAAAGCTGATTCCGAAACCTAGCGGCATGATCAGCACAAAGCTTAGCCACTCGCTGATACGCGGATCGGGGTCGATGTTCATCGCGGCGTTGAAGCTGAATAGAAAGTCCAACACCGGCTTGAACACAAAGAAGAACGCCATCGCTGCACCGGCCAGGAACAACAACAGACTGAAAGGCAGGTAAATGTATACATAGCTTTTTTCGTGCGGATACAGCCCGGCTGCCACAAACGTCCAAATCTGCAGAAAAATCCAGGGGCTGGCGATGATCATACCAGAGATGAATCCGGCCTTGATCCAGATCATGAACACTTCGTGGGCGCCGAGCGATTGGACGCGGATTTCGGTCGGCTTCCAAGCGGGAATGTCCACCAGCAGCACCCGCGGCGGCAGGATGACCTCGGAAAATGCCGACGAGACCAGCAGCTTATTCAACCGCCGCGACTGATCCGCGTCGAACGCTTCGGCCAATTGCTCGCGTAACTGCTCAACCGCATTTTCCGTCTCGGAATCGATGAGTGTCACGTCTTGAAATTCTTCCGCCTGATGCAACTCGGGCATCTCGATTAGTGCGTTCAGCAGCGCGACCACGGCCGTTTGATCCTCGTCACTGACCGTTTCTTCGTCCGCCAGCCGTTCGACCAACTGCCGCTGCTGGTCCGTCATGAGTTCCCACATTCGCTGTCCAGGCGGGCCCGGATTCTTGGTGCTGGTTGAGTCCTGCTTGATTTGCAGACAGAGTGGGCCGCAATTCTCACTCGCGATGTCCGCCGCGACAAATCGGTGCGGCTTGTAACGCAGCTCGCCAAAACTTTCGGGGTCGGCCTCGATTAAGCTCGTCAAGATGCCGTGCGGCTCGACATGCATCATCTGGGGAATCATCGCCCGGTCCTTGATCGTCTGCAGTATCTCCGGGGGAACGATGTCTTGGTATTCTTCCGCCAGGTCTTTCTTTGCCTTAACCAGGTAGTAGTCCTCCAGAGCCGTCTTGAGCGGCGACTGAATGAATTCCACCACATAGTTGGCAACCAGCAGGCCCAGCAAAAAGCCGATGATCAAGCCCGCCACGGCTTTGAAGAGCACCACGCGCAATTCGTCCAGGTGCTCGCCGAACGTCATCGTCGTTTCAGCAAACAGGTCGTCGTTGGGATGTTTAGCCATTTTCGGAACGCCTCCACACAGCAATCAGGAAGGTTGTGAAAACCAAAGGCTGACGCAAATCGCCATCAGCAATCGGTACGGCGCGAGCTCAAAGAGCGAGCCGGGAAGCGTACGGATGGAAGCTGCCGTACCAGGTGTGAAGCCGGCCTTGGCAAACGCCCGGCCAGCCATGTCTGATGGTAACATCCGCCGCCGACGTTGGCAACCTAGTTGGTTGGTCGGGTAGTCTGTGATTATTTGTTGCTGCCGAATTAGGCTACGGGAACAATTGCCCCTGGGTTTTCCCTTTGGGAACATCCGGTTGCTTGACGAGCACAAGAGTTGTGCGCCCAGTTTTGGGATTGGCGAGACGGATGGAAAACCGAGAACCTGGCGGCGCTTCGGCGGTTTTAACAAGGCCCTCCCAGTTGTCGATGATTGCCCGCTGCCTTCCAAATGACGAGAAGCGATTTACGGCGCGGCTGAAAACAATGTGAGTGACGGCAAATTTCTCGCAGACAATCGGCAACTTCTCACCCTTGCTTTTGTGCTTTCCAGCATCCGCTGTAACAATGATCCAGCCTTCGCTCGCTGCCTGCGGAATCCATTCTTCGTCGGTTGCGCCCTCTCCATACTTGTCGATTACGTGCGCAATCTCTGCTTCATCCGGGCTAAACCCAAGAAGTTGCTCAAGGGCTTTTGCTGTCGGGCGTCCTAAACTGCATTCATCGAAGAGAAACTTGGGCTTGCGCGTCACGCAGCATTTCTGCCCTGAAGATGGTCGAAGTAATCGCACGCCGACAGAATAGCTGACTCAGGAACGCCGTATGCCTTCGCGGCTAGTGCGACGCTGCCTTCCGTGCTGACTGCCTGCCACAACGTATGCGCGGTATATCCGTACTTCGGGAAGGCCGGCTCTCCGAAGTGAGTTTTTGGATTCAACGTGATTTCGTCTTGGCCAGTGCCCCACGCGCTGTAAAGGTTAGCCAATCCATGGGAACTAAATCCAAGTCGTTGCTTGTACGTTTCAACGACTTCTGTAATCATCATGTTCCCTTTGGTTTTCCCGGTCAAAGGCCGATAGTCATCGTCGGCGAGTCGGATGATTACGTCGCTGCCGAATAGGTATGTGGTATGCTCCATTGCAAACGGATAGTCTACCCCGTACCGTGACTTCGCCTCATTCACAGCTTCCCTGATTTTCGGCAAGGTAACCTTCGCGTTACTCGGACCACGAGTTATTGCGCGGATTGCTAGTGCTTGGACGAAGTCGAGAAACGATACGTGTTTTTCGGTTCGCCCTCGCTGCGGTTCGATGACCGGTTCTCCATGTCCATCGCCATACAGCCAGCGATTCATGACGCGGGTATGAATGCGCGCGTAAAATGCCGCCTCCTGCGGCGTGTACAGTCCTATTCCAAGCAAGTTATCTGACGCTGTTGCGATCATTCCAGAATCATCCGCTGCTGGCTGACACGTTTGGTCAGACGAAAAACTCTCGAACCACATTCAGTTTACCGTGTCTATTTCGGCATGTCTACTTTCGTAACGCGATCTATTTGGCGGGCCGCTCTCCAATTCTCTTGGAGAGCGGTCCCGCGTCTTGGCGGCGCAGCCGATTTATAATCGGCCGTAGGGAATCCTCACGCGGATGGGGTTCAATTCCCCTTCTCTCCGCTAGGCTTTCTTCGCCTTCCTCGTAGCGGACTTGACGAACCGCCGTATGGCTTCCGTCACGGATTGCGAGCGGTTCCACCCCTGTTGAGTCGCAATCGCGTCTAGCTTCTCTACGAGTCCGCTGGGAACGGAAGCCGAAACGACTTCAGCCGGACCCTCCGGGCTGGCCACTTTCCGGCCAGCGCCGGGCCGTGCCCCGCCATGCTGCTTTTGTGCCATGAAAAACATCTCCCCAAATCTTGAAAAATTGCAAACAACCGACTTGCATTCAGCCGCCGAATGATTATAATGAATCAAGATGAGAGGGCAAGCGGAAAAATAAAAAACCCGGCAACGGACGGCAATCCGAAGCCGGGCAACAGAACTCAGGCTGATTCGCCCGAATGCTGCGTGACAACTTCATTCTAGCGAATCGGCCCAGCAATGGGAAGATTCGATGATAGCTTTCAACCGTGAAACATGCTCAGACGACAACCGAA
>JBGTKH010000404.1:0-10320 GCA_041744735.1 Pirellulaceae bacterium
CCGACGGTTTGTCCGACGCCTTCTCCGCAGTCGCCGCCGATGGTTCGGTTTGGCGAATGAAGTTTTCCAGTACGCCCAGGTAGCCGTCAAGTGCGGCGGCGTCGGGACCGAGTTCTTTCTTGAGCTCCACGATCTCGTCGCGCACGTCGATGGCTTGCTGGCGGATGTGTTGGAGATCAAGCGACCCGTCGATCAGGCCGCCCACGGTTTTGTTGAAGAATTGCTTGACCGGGGGCACGGCCAACAGCGGGAAGCGGTCCTCCAATTCGGACACGGTCTTCGCGTTCAAGCCTCCGCTTTGCAATTGCTTGATCAAATCTTCCGGCGGCGTGTCACTTTTTGCCGGCGCCGCTTTGAGCGGCTCGGCTGCGGTCGCGCCGGGCGTTACCGCCGTGGTTTTGGGTGCCGCGTCGCCAAAGTAGATCGACGCGACTTTCGCGCGCTGGATCGACAGTTCGCCCAGCAGTTCGCTGTGCAGCTTGACCTCTTTTTCGTTCAGCGACACGACCTTGCCGCTGAGTGTGTCGCCGTTGACCAATTGAATTGTGTCGGCAGCGGCTTCGGACGAGCAATAGAATGCGACACCAATCGCCAATAAACAGAGAGATACACGGGTGGCGTTCATGACATTTGCCTCCTTCTCGAGAATGTGAACACGACGAGTTCCGCGACAACGGCCCAATCCTCAATGTAACACGGTGGGCCGGGTAGTGAAACCGCGCAGCCTTCTCGCACCTCCTGCAAACGTTCACGTCCACCGCCGCGCGGCGCATAGAATAGGCCGGTTCGCGCCCGCGTGTTTGGGGTCGCGCCCGGCCTTTCTCGTTGTAGTCATGAAAGCAATTGCGGCGTCGTGCCGCGCGAGCCTACTTTTTCTTCGCCGGTGTTTTCTTACCGGCCGGCTTCGCCTTGGGCGACCGCGTTGCGGTGGCTTTCTTGCCGGAGGTCTTCTTGGGGGCCGCTTTGGTCGTCTTCTTAGCTGCCATGTCCTATGGCTCCTCGTTTACGGGCGTTGGTGTTTACTGCGTCGTGTTCCCCTTGAACGCCCGCGCTTGGGGAACCTGTTCGCGCCGCGCCAATCGAATTTCGCGCGGCGAGTGAATCGCACAAGCGACTCACGGTGTTTGTCCTTCCGTGTTCCAACGAGCGAAAGTGTGTCGTCGCTTCAAAGCTCGAGGCTGTTGACCAGCAAGACAAACTTCGACGAGTTGGATTGTGTCGCGAGTAAGCAGATCATAGCGGCAACGTTTGTTGGTTGCCGCTATCGGCCACCTGCTCAACTCGCCTCACTTCACGCATTGAAGCAAGTTTGCCTCTCTTTCGTCAAGATGAGTTGTTCAACTTGAGATGAATTGGCGCGAAATAATTCAGACGCGCGGCGACGAACGTCGCGCGTGACATGATGATCGATCACATGCGCTGACGAATGCGCACGCTTGTGAACTGCAACAACAACGATGCGGAGTGCGCGCTCGGAGCGCACGCCGCGGCGACTCGCTCCGCGTTGGGTCGCGGTTAAACGATTGAGTTCGAATCGCGCGCGGCAACCTACTCCCGCAAGTGATCGATGCAAGTTAGGCTCATGGAGATGAACGCTAACTTGCAAACGTTGCTTGATGATCTTGATCGCGCAGAAACGTTGAACGCCGATCAGCGCGTCGTCTGCGCGCGGCGCACGCAGTGGTTGATCGGCGCATCGCATGGGAACGTGAACGAACTGCTTGACGCGCTAACGCAGCGTGCTCCGCCAAAGGCCAATGGCGCCGCGGATAAGATGCTCGCCGCCGTACTCTCGCACTTGGTCCAGAGGCAACGTGTCGGAAAACAAAATGAGTCGTTGCACGCCGAGCGACCGGAAGAAGCAATTGGCCGCATCGCCCTGCTGTATAAGCACTTAGGGTCAGGCAGCCGAGCCAGAAATCAACTCCTGGCGGCACTTTCGGCGGCCAATGAGCGACCCGCGCTCGTCGAGTTTGCGGCCATCATGGCATGCGATCCTCCGCGCGATGGCAACGACGTGGCGGTTGTCCTTTCGCCTCTGTTTCAGCGCAAGGATTATGATCCGTCGGCCCTGTTTCCGCGGCTGCTTGATGGCTTAGCGCATCCGATGGCCGCGGGCGCGATCTTGGACTTGGCCAACTTTGTCACGCGCGAGCAACTCGTGCCTCGTCATCCGGCTGCCGAGCGGACGTTGCAATTGTCAGCGCTGTTGGGCGGCCTCGTCGCGCGGCTGGGCCAATGGGAAGAACGTCCCGATGAAGTAAGCGATGCGCCTCAACACGTGAGTGAGAAAATTGCGGAAGGCATTGCGCTGGCGGTGTCGTTGTGCGACGCGCTGGCCTTGATCGGTGATCGTTCAGTGACTGGCAAGCTTTATCAAGCACTCCAACTGGGCCACCGCCGATTGCGCACGGAAGCGGCGGCCGCGCTGGCAAAGTTGGGGGAAGAAGCCGGCGTCGCAACGCTCGTGCAACTGGCCGCGGAGCCGGTGGCGCGGTTGCGAGTGCTGGCATATGCCGAAGAGCTGGGCGTGCTGGATCGACTCGACCCGCAGTTCATAACGCCCGTCGCTCGAGCCGAAGCGGAACTCGCACTGGCGCTGTCCGAGCCGGCGTTGATGGGCCTGCCGCCCAGCTACTGCGAGTTGGTGGACCAGCGCACGCAGTACTGGCCGGGCTACGACGAGCCCATTGAATGCTATCTGTTCCGTTACACGTATCAGTTCGGCCCATCGTCGTACAGCAACATCGGCATCGCGGGCCCGCTGGCTCACACGTTCACCGCCGACATAGCTGACCTTCCGCCCGACGACATCTACGCTGCCTTCGCCGGCTGGCAGGCCGAGCATGAAGACATTCTCGAGCAGGAGGTTGTCCACGTGACCGATGCTCAACGCGTCGAAGTCGCGAGATTGGAACGCCGGCTGCGCGACGCGGCCTATGAGGACGTCGAGCCGCTGACGCTCGGCCATTTTTTCGGCGAACGAGTGCTCGTCGCCACCGCCCGCCGCGAAGGAACCGTTGGCTTGGCCGTTGTCGATGCCAACGACATCTATTGGTACCCGACCGGCAAGAGTTCCCACCCATTGGGCCCGCGCGAAGCCTACTGCATCTATAAAGGCCGCAAGCTGCTGCGAACGTTTAACCCGTAGGCCACCGACGCCGATTCTCGACGCTCACGGATGTTGCTTTCATCGTTGTTTCGTTTGAGTTGTGCGCGACGGAACAGATTTAGTTCGGAGATGTTTGTCCTTGGACGTTTTTTTGGCGTCGCGTGTTCGTTGGCGGTCCTGCCCTTCACAAAACTTCAGATAGCCTTCCAAGCCACCGTGTTGCCTGATGAGTTCTTCGCGAACTCGACGAACTTCATCCACATTGAGGTCGGTCATGACTAGCTGGACCTCCGTATTGTTTGCCCCCAGCGGATCTGAGGAATCGACTCCGGCGAGACGATGAGTGGCGCACGTAACTGCAGACGCTGGCACACTTCTTCGAGTTTAACTTGCGACACTGGGTTGCACAAATGGGCGTAGTTCCAAGTAAGCAGGTAGTCGACTTCGTGGGCTGCGGCAATGGCCATTTGCATCGCGTCGCCTTGTTTGCTTGCCGGCAAAAGTCCCGTTTCCATCAGTTCCTTGGCGGCGGAGTATGTGCCTTTTGTCACTGGCAAGCGGGAAATCTTACGAGCCATCTTCACACAGTCACTCTGTCTAGCAAATATGCCGGCCTCAAGTTCGTTCAAGGTTGTAATAGAAATCCACAATCGAAAGTGTCGACGCTCAAACTCCCACCAATCTCGCGTGTGAATCCGACGTGCGACAGACGTCACGTCGTGGCCTTCGTACCAATACGCTGAAATGATATTCGTATCCAGGTAAACACTCGGTAATGGCATTGACCGTGGCTCCACGGTTTTTAATGATCGTTCTCGTGCCACAGATCTCGATATCCGTTCGGATGCGCTTTGTGCCAGCGCCAGGCGGAGGCGACGATCGATTCGATGTCGGTATATTGCGGTTGCCAGGCGAGTGTTTTTTGTGCCAGCGATGAGTCGGCGACTAACTCGGCGGGGTCGCCAGCGCGTCGGTCGCCGATCTTGGCGGGGATGGGATGGCCGGTGACTTGGCGGCAGGCGTCGATCACTTCGAGCACGCTGTAACCGCGGCCCGTACCAAGATTCAGCTTGAGGCCCACGCCGGGCTTCAAAAGTTCAAGAGCCTTGAGATGCGCATCCGCCAAATCGTCGACGTGAATGTAATCGCGAATGCACGTGCCGTCGGGTGTGGGATAATCTTGGCCGAAAATGACGACGTGCTCTCGCTGCCCGAGGGCGACCTGCAGCACGATGGGGATGAGATGCGATTCGGGATCGTGGTCTTCGCCCAGATCGCCGTCGGGCGAGGCTCCCGAGGCATTGAAGTAACGCAGCGCCGCGTAGCCCCAGCCGTACGCATTCGCGTAGTCTTCCATGGCATGTTCGATGACTAGCTTGGTGAAGCCGTACGGATTGATCGGCTGCTGCGGTTCGCTTTCCGTGATCGGCACTTGCTGCGGTGTGCCGTACGTCGCACAGGTGCTGGAAAACACCATCCGCGAAACACCGGCGGCGCGCATCGCTTCCAGCAGCGTGCACGTGGCGACGACGTTGTTTTGATAATACTTGGCCGGGTTCGTCACCGATTCGCCGACGAGTGCGAAAGCGGCGAAATGCATCACCGCGTCGATGCGCTGGTCGCGCAATGCCGATTCGAGTTTCGGGCGGTCGGCAATGTCTCCTTCGATCAGACGACCGCTCGGCGCGGCAGCACGGTGGCCCGCCACGAGATTATCGTAGACCCAAACGTCAGTGCCGGTTCGCTCAAGGAGCCGCGCCGCATGCGAGCCAACGTAGCCGGCGCCACCGGTGACCAGAATGTTCATCGTGTTTGGCCTCGAAAATGAAAGCGGATGTTGCTCAGGGTACTCCCGTGCCGCCCCGTGCCACACAGGATACTCAATTTTGGCTGGCGTTTCGCTGTCAGTTTGGCGAGTGGTTTGCGGAATTGCCGTTGACTCTGGTGACGAGATTTGGCTACGGTACCGCCCCATTTTACGTCTGCTTCACCTCTCAGATTCAGACGAATCGACAAATTCCGTTCGACTAACCTTTGTGGGCACTTTCATGAATACGCATGCCGCAGTTCGCCGTCTGCCGCTGACCGAGTTCGAGCAACTTCGACTGGCTCGCGATATTATCCGCGCCGAAGGACAAGCACTGCTGGCATTGGCTGATCGCTTGAGCGGCGAATTCTGCCAAGCCATCGATTTGCTGGTTGAATGTTCGGGGAGCGTGATCGTGTCCGGCATGGGCAAAGCGGGTTTGGTTGGGCAGAAGCTGGTCGCCACGCTGGCTTCAACGGGCACGCGCAGCCATTTTCTTCATCCGGCCGAAGCGGTACATGGCGATTTGGGACGGATCCACCGCGACGACGTCATTTTGATGCTTTCGCAGAGCGGCGAAACCGAAGAGATCGTGCGGCTGCTGCCGACGCTGGCGGAAATGCAAGTGCCTCTGATCGCGATCACGGCAAAGACGGACAGCAAACTAGCGCGGTACGCAACGGTGATCCTCGATATTGGACCGCTTAAGGAAGCCTGTCCGCTGGGCTTGGCACCCAGCACCAGCACGACCGTGATGTTGGCGCTGGGCGACGCCTTGGCCTTGGTCGCCAGCCGCGTGCGGAATTTCGGGCCGGAGGATTTCGCGCGGTTCCACCCCGCCGGCAGCCTCGGCCGCAAGTTAGCGAAAGTCGAAGATGTGATGCGGCCGTTGGACCAGTGCCGCGTTGCGGACGATGGGAAGACGGTCAGACAAGTGCTCGTCGAAGGCGGTCGCCCGGGACGGCGCACAGGTGCGATTCTGCTTACGAACCAGGCGGGAGAATTGACCGGCATCTTTACCGACAGCGATCTGGCTCGCCTGTTCGAGCGCAAGTGCGATCAGGCCGTCGATCAGCCGATCCTCAATGTCATGACGGCCGCGCCGCTGGCCGTATCGCTCGGAAGCAAGCTCAGCGACGCCGTAGATCTGTTAGTGCAGCGAAAGATCAGCGAGTTGCCGGTGCTCGACTCACACGGAAAGCCGGTGGGGCTCATCGACATTACCGACGTGCTGGGAATGCTGCCGCGAGATGCCGCGGAACTCGCAGACGCGGTCGATGATGCCAATGCCGACGAGCCATCGAAGCCACCGGTTCGCACCACGCTGCCGTTCGCACGCAAGCAGTAGGACGGACGCCCTCGTCCGTCTCTTAGTATCCGCGAAAAAATAACTCGATGAAATGGACAAATAGCGGCAGGGCGCAAGCCCTCCGGTTTCCGGCACCGGACGGCTTGCGCCGTTCCGCTAATTCGACAAGTTATTCTTTCGCGGCTCCTTAGCCGCATCAAAGTGCCATGAAGACGGACGAGGGCGTCCGTCCTACAGTTCACGCGGCCTGCTTTGATCGCGACTGCGATTGCGCTTTTGGCGTACAGAGGATCTCGTAGGCGGATTCCAAATCGCCGCCAGCCATCGGACTTAGCTTGTAGCCCAAATCGGCAAGATATTGGCAGCAGGCCTGATGCACGCGAGGCCCGTGCGTGGAGAGGAACAATGTCGGCCGCGTCTGCTGTAACAGGTCGCGGGCGCCCTCCAGCAACTGCTGCTCGGCGCCTTCCACGTCAATCTTGATGTGCGTGGGAATCGTTCCCGTTTCCGCCACGAGACTGTCGAGCGAACGAACAGCGACCTGCAACGTCCCGTCGGCGCTGACGCATCCCGTCCCCGTGCCGCTCCGCTGGGCAAACTTCGCCGTGCCGTCCTCGCGGCCAACGGCGCACGAGTGCAGTTCGACGTCATCAAAGCGGTTTGCTGTCACATGCAATTGCAGGAAGGACGCGTTCCAAGGGTTCGGTTCGAAGGCCACAACTTTCCCTTGTGCCCCCACCAGTTTCCGCGCCAACAGTGTGTAGTAGCCCGAAGCCGCGCCGACGTCGTACACCACGTCGCCCGGCCGGATATGTTGCAGAAACAGGCGCGTTTGCTCGCGCTCGTATGATCCCAGCAGGACGCGCAGAATCTTGCCGCGGGCTCCGGGAGCCCATTGCATACCTTTCAACGGACCGGCCACGATCGGTAAACAAATCCGTTGCCAGCGATTCAGCTTGCGTTGCGACAACAGCGACATGGCTCGACTCGCGCATGGAATAGGCCGACAAACGGCGGCTTCTACCACACGGGCCTGCGAGTTTCAAGAGCAACTGCTGCGCGAAAGTGGTTTCGCCGACTTACGATATCGGTTTATTCTAGTACGACAGCCACCGATCTTACGCTCGCTGCAGCGGCACCCACACCTCATTGCGAGCGATTGGGATTGCCGGCGACGAATGCCGCACGAGTTCCTGGATGGTCCGTAGCGGGTCGTGCTGTCTGAACCATTTGATGGAGAACTCGGCGGCCGTCGTGCGATAGTGGTTGTAATGCCGGATCATCTCGCGCAACAGCCGCGAAATGTGCTGTGGGTCGGCGGCGATCAAACCGACTTGGCCCGCCGGCGGGGATTCACCGGGTGTCGCGGTGGAATGGAATGATAAGCGAACGCTGGTCAGCCGCGTCAATTCGTCGTGATAGGCGTTTCTGAATGAGACGCGGACATATCGCGTTCGCGAGTCCAGATGAAACAGTGCCAGCGACGGCCGTTTCTTGCTACGTGGTCCCACAACGTGAGCAAACCGAGACACAAGGTCGCCGCTTTTGCCAAGCTCTTCGACCTCCACGTGCAGATAGACGCCTCGCGAAAATGACTCGTCGCCGTGCACGTTCACCAAAAGCTCAGTTGCGCCTGTGGGAATCGGATGAAGATTGCCGGCCATGCGTGGATATTCGTCGACCGCAACGTCTCTGAATTCGTGCTGATCGACCGTTGGGAGCTGCTCAGACAGACGCTGCAAATGGCAAGCGATCGGCTCGGCGATTTGATCGGCGAGCCACCCCCCCGCAGACACGACAACCGGAACGCCCGCTGTCAGCAACTCGCACAAAACACCTGCACGTCGCGCATAGTATCGCCGGCTGTCATACATCAACAGGCCGATGTCCGTTTGGCGAATCAGTTGCGTGTACGCATCGCTGGACAGCGGATGCCGCACGTATCGGATGGGCATGTCCGCACAAGAAGTGTTCGCGGCGCCTTCGGGCAGCGGCAGTTGCAGTCTCGGCTTGTCGCTCCACCGCGACCACTTCGATTGCACCCAGAGTTGCGCGCGGCCCGCGGCAAATTCATCCTGCCACATATCCCGCAGCACTTGGGGCAAATGTTGTTGTCCCTTCTCGGGACGAAGGCCGCCGGCACAGGTGATCCGCAACGGCCCCGCTTCACGGTCACGGTCTGCACCGCACAAAAATGCCGGGTTGATGGGGTAGGGCAGAGGCCGAAACTTTGCGAGACCAAGCCGGTTGTACTGTTCGGCTAGTGCTTCGGACGTGTTGTAAAAGTGCAAGCGATGGTTCGGAAGCATGTCGAGCGTTTCGGCGAATCTCTGCCGCACCAGCCGCAAGCGATCACTTTGGCCGGCATAGTCCGGCTCGCGGCCCTCGAAGATGCTGAAATGGAATTGCAAATGCCAGTCGGCAATTTGGGTCGTCGGCGTCGCCGTGAGGAACCGCGCCAGGCCCAGAAGATCGAGGTCTGACAGTGACGCCAAAAATATTACGTCGCCCTGCTGCAACTCAATTTGTTTGAATAAACGCTTACACGCGTTCGTGAACTGCCGCACTCGCTGGTGTGCGTCAGGGGCGAAGAATGACTTCAAGCTGTCCATTGTCGCGTCTGCGGCTCGGCGGGCGATCCGCCACAATCGCTTGGCCATCACCGCGCGTCGCGCGTCGTTCGTTTTCGCTAAGAGATGCCTGCTACTGGCGATGAACACGGTGAAGGGACTGTACATCGTGTTCGGAAAAACCGAATACACTTTACAATCACGGGGAAGCTCGTCGATCCGCTGAAACGAGCGATGGGCCGCCAAGAGCGTAGTAAAACCTCTCGTGTGCGCCGCGCGCAGCACTTGCAGCGCATAATCGCAATGATGTCCGCCGGCAGACTTTAACGAATGGTCGACAAGAATGAACTTTCGCATCGTTGTGGTCAGGCAGCGTCGCGCCACGCTGTGCGAGTGCTATTCGGCAACGAGACATGGCGACGCCCCTCCGGACCTCGACCGTACTCGAAGCCGGGAAACTTAATCACGCCAGGCATCTCTGCGTCCGCGACTTGCACGGGCTGTTGTGCCCAGTCGGTCGCCGTCCTGTGGGTGTGCAGTTCCCACAGACGAGCTTGTTTCATGAACGCATAGTAGCCTGCGAGAACGGCAAACTGGAGTCCGAGCTTGCCTTCTAGTACGCCGAATTGAAGCAAGTAATCGCGAAGGAATCGCAACGGCCCGCGCGACATCAGTCGCCAATAACTGGGCTTTCTGCCCTCCTCGAACCAAATCTGCGCCTGAACACGCGCGTAGCGGTCGTACTTAATTAGCCACTGGTCATAGGACGTAATGCTGTAATGCTCAAACCGGTTCTTTAGGCGGCCCAGCCGGTCCTTGGGTAATTTGATGCGTGCGTGATCAGTCTTGCCGAAGTAGCGCGCCCGGTCACGGTGAAAAAGGCGAATTACCCAGTCGTTATTCAATCCACAGGAACGCATGTGCCGTCCCATGAAATAGTTCTTTCGATAAATCCGATAGCCATCCTTCTTGGGGCCGGACCGTAATTCGGAGACGATTTCATCCGCCAATTCCGGCGTTACGCGTTCATCGGCGTCGACCAGCAATACCCAGGAGTGCTTCGCCTGTGGACTCGCCCAGTTTTTGAAGTCACCGGATGTGTGGTAGGCGCGCTGAATAATCCGGCAGCCGCCCATACCTCTGACGATATCGAGTGTGTCATCAAGCGAACCGGAGTCTGCAATCAGGATTTCATCGGCGATGGCTTGAAAACTCTCGATGCATGCCCGAACGTTATGCTGCTCGTTCTTGCACGGGATGAGACAAGTAAGTTTCGGCTGCATGCAATTCCCCATCCAGAATGTTAGGTGGCGCCGCGCAGATGAAATCTTGCAGTAACGCTACCTTTATCGGATGTATCGGTTGGGGCACGTGAGCAAAACCTACTGAGAAGCCAATCTCACGCCGGGTATGCGGCTGATGGCCACTTGACTCGACTAGTGCTTCGTCAAAGCTTAGTTTGGGGGTTGGGTGGCTGGGGTCGAGTCTTCGAGCCCCCAGCAAAAGCCGATTCCGGGGGCTC
>JBGTKH010000405.1:0-6182 GCA_041744735.1 Pirellulaceae bacterium
GGCTGCCGACCCGTCGGAGTGCCGTCGGGCGCGATGATCCCAAACTGCACGAGCATCTGATACAGCCCCTGGGCCACGCCCGGCTCTCGGATGTGCTTCGACTGAATCAGTTGAATCAGCCGCTGGGATTCGGCCGCGTCCCCGCGCGCCAATCGCAGTCCCAGTTCGCCCAACAAATATCGAGCGGGCGATTGGCCCTGTTTGGCCGCCGTCTCGCGGGCCTTGACGATGAAATTCACCGCGTCGTCCGGGCTCTGGGCCACGTGCGAGAGCAGCTCATAGGTTTCGGCTTTGTCGACTTTGCCGTTCAGACTATCGCGGCGAATCACCTCGGGCGCCAGCCGCCGCAGCGCAACGACGGCATTCATTCGCGCGGCCCGATGATACGCGTCGACCAGCGTTTCGTCCGGCAAATTTTCGGGAACCAACTGCGACAATCGCACCAACGGCAACTGGATTGCGTCCACGCCGGCCGAATCGATTGCGTCGCGCGTCGGCAAATCCAGTTTGCGCCGCAGTTGGTTGTAGTCCACGTCCGAGCCGCTCTGCTCGCCGGACAGTTCCAGCAGCAACACGGTCGCCGCCAGCCGCACATGATAAGCCGGATCGCCGGCCACGTCCTGCGGCCGCTTGCCGTCCAGCACGCGCAGCGACAACGTGGGCCACTTGTTCATGATCATCTCGCGGCGCTGCTGCGCGATCAAATCCGCCCGTTGCTCGCGCGGCGTGTCGTCCGGCAGCCGCCAATTCCAGGTCATGGCTGTCGACACCGCAGCCATCTGCTGCGTTACTTCCTGATCCTCTTGCGGCCCGGCCAAGTCGCCCAAGAATTCCGCGAGCGCACTTATCTTGGACTCAAAATCGTCCGTCTGCGAAACGACGAACTCCAGCCGAGCATTTCGGTCCGTCTGCTTGCCGAACACATACATCTCGCCGATCACATTCGGCACCGCGTCGCACGTCAAATCCTTGCCGGTCGCGGGCAGCGGCCGGTCGAGCAGCCAGAACACGCCCTTGGGAGCCGGTTGATCGTCCGTGGCCAACTGCCGCGGATCGACGGGCATTTGAGTCGTGCGGTGGTCCGAAAGCAGCCGCTCCATCAACTTCTCCGAATCGTGCACGGGGTAAGTGATGGTCAGCTCGTCGATCGTGTCTTGATAAGTGTCGGGGTCGAGCAACTGAGCCAATGCTTCCGCTTCGATCGCGTCGTTCTGGTTCACCTTGGGCAGCGACGCATACTTTCGCCACGCCACGACCGCGCTTTCGACTTGGCCCAAATATCCGCGCAGCACAGCGATGTTCATCCACAAGGCCGGCTCATCGGGGACGCGCTGTGCCAGCGCCGACAATTTCTCCACGCCGGCCAGCCACGCACCACGGCCGGCCAACTGCATCGCGGCGTCAAACTCCGCTGCCCAGGGGACGCCCGCGGGGCATTCGTCGAGCGCCTGGTCTTGCTTCATCAACAACGGCACCTGCGGCGAAGCGTACAAACGCAGCAGCATGGAAATCGGCCGCGTGTCTTCGCCGCCGCCCATCGTCGCCTGCAACAGCAGATGCCCGCGTGCGGCCAGCAAATTGCCTTCCGACAACAGCGCCTGACCGACGACGCCGATGGCTTCGTAAACGGCCAGCGGAATCTCATTGCCGACAACCTCCAGCGCCTTTTGCAGCTTGCCGATGGCCTCTTCGGTATTTTGATCGGACGCCGTGAGCAGCGCCGATTGCGACAGGGCCACTGGGTTATTAGGTTGCTGCTGGAGAAACTTTCCCACCGTCGCCGCGGCGGTGTCCAACTCACCAAGTTGCATCTCGGCCGTGGCTTTCAGCGCCAACAGTGCCGCTCGCTCCCCCTTCGCCGCAATCAAGTGATTGATCTGATCCAGCGCCGCCGCCCGCTGTTCGCCCTCGACCGCGCGAATCACGCGTTCCAATTCCGGAATAATGTCCTTGCAGCAGCAGAACTTGATTTTCTTCCCATCGCCACACGGGCACGGCTGATAAACATCCAGGTCCATGATTTCTCACTTTCGGCAGAGGCACGACCGCACGCGATGCGGTCCGGGTTCAAGCCGTGCATCGTAACAAACCTGGGCGCCCATGACGAGGCGTGGGGCGGCCGGGTAAGGGCTTCAGGTACGTTCGGCAATTCCGAGGCAATCTCAGTGGAAAACTAATTCGCGAGTCGATCAAGTGATCGGCAGATAAACGATCGCGTCTCGCCACTCTTCTGCCGCGGTAATCGTCCAGATGAGAATGAGGTCGTCAAGCAATTGCCGGAAAGTGCAACGCCGAGTAACCAGCAACACACCACCGGTGTGTCCGCCGCTCGCGTGATGCGCTGCAACGTGTACGGGCATGGATGCCCGATCCAGTGAGACCAGCGTTCGCTGTTGTTGCTCACAGAATGAGAGCAGGTCGGGGTCCAGCGTTCCGAACGAAGGCATGCCTGTTTGACCAACTCGCCACACATCGATGGCCGGTTCGGCGCGCCGCAATGCGGCAACGACTGACAACCGGACACTTTCATCGATCAGGTAGCACACTTGGCTCATGGATGTGTCTGCGATTGGCGGGCCTGGATCAACCGGTCAATCACCTTGGAGCCGCTTTGCCGCTGTTGCTCGAGGGCCTCGTCACCAAGACGTGCCCAGCGGGCCAGATACTGGTCCATGTCCACTTGATGGCTCAAGTAATACGTGATCGCGGCGTGAACTTGTTCGAGCGTGACGGGTGGGTAATTGATCGCAATTTCCTCGGGCAGAGCACCATCCAAGTACTCCGACAATATCGCCTCAATCCCAATCCGGGTCCCTCGCAGGCGCACTTCGTCCGCCGAGAAAAACTCAAAGTAGTCTTCAAGCCGCATGTTATGATTCCTCCCAAGTCTCAGCCTGCATCGGGACTCTCTTGCTCCGCTAGAAAGGGTGCTCAACTAGCGTTTGGTGTTTGTATGCTCGCGACGCAACCATCATACCACGTTTTCAAACACGGCACCTGTCGAGTGACACCGAATTGAGCTGCTTTGGGACTAGCTGTTGCCGAGTGGACCGAGTTAAATGGTGGGCGCTTGTGTTCGCTGTTCGTATCATCGGTCGCAACCAAAGCTCACGGCAGGAGATTGAACCATGCAGATCACTTCGCAAATGGCGAGCGAACATGTTGAAGTAACTCGGCGGTACTTTCTGCGGCTGGGGGCGGCAGGTATGGCGGCGCTGAGTTCGTGGCCGCTGTGGGCGCAGGCGGGTGAGAGTGCGGTGGAAGAGAAAGAGAATACGGAGTTAGCGGCCGCGGTCGCGAAGCTGGAATATCTCACTCGGCCGGAAGATTTCGGCACGGTCGAGCGCGGCAATCCGCTGCCGTACACGCTGCCCGAAGAAAAACTGCGCGAAGTCGGTTTGCTGCGCGACACGTGGCAACTCGAAGTGCTGGCCGACCCGGATAGCAACACGGTCATCGAACGGCCCATGACGAAAGAGTTGGGCACGGCGCTGAATTGGGACGGCCTGATGAAGCTGGCGGAGCGGCACGCCGTGCGGTTCCTGAAGGTGATGACCTGCAACAACGGCAACTCGCCGCTGGGCATGGGGCTGTGGGAGGGCGTGCCGCTACGGACGTTGATCTGGGAGACGCGCCCCACGGCGAACCTGCGCCGCGTGTTCTACTACGGCTATCACAACGACGACCCGCAACAGCGATTTCAAAGCTCGTTGTCCATCGGCCGCGTGCTGGAGGATCCGCCCGGCGATCATCCGGTGATCGTGTGCTACAAGCTGAACGGCCAGTGGCTGTCGGGCAAGCGCGGCGGGCCGGCGCGGATTCTGGTGCCGGATGCGTACGGCTTCAAATCGGTGAAGTGGTTGCAGCGGATCATGCTCACCAACAACCATCAAGCCAACGACACGTACGCTGCGGGGAACAACGACATCGACAGTTGGATGAAGACGTTCGCACGATTCATCCGGCCGCCGTCGCGGGTCAAGGCCGGACAGCCGACGCCGCTAACCGGCGTGGCACAGGTGGGCGTGTCCGGGTTGAGCAAAGTGCAGTATTGCCTTATGCCGCATGAGCGAGAGGCGGACCCGGACGATCCGTATTTCACGAAAGCCGACTGGCGAGACGCCGTGATTCTGCCGCCGCCCAAACAATGGAGCGGCGGCCTGCCCGATGACAAGCTGCCGCCCACGCCGCGGCAGATCGACTCGGCCACCGGCCAGCCGCTAAGCTGGCCATTGCGATACACGATCGTGCATTGGGCGGCGCTGATCAGCGGGCTCGACGCGGGCAAGTACTTCCTGCGCTGCCGCACGATCGACGCCAACGGCATCGCCCAGCCGCTGCCCCGCCCGCTGCCCAAGTCCGGCCGCAACGCGATTGAACAAGTCACGCTGACCGTGGAGCAAGCATAGTGCTCGCGTCGTAGCAGAAGTCGTGAGACTTCTGACTTCGAGGTCCCCCGAACTCTCACGAGTTGACCGTTAACAACAAACTGCCACACCCCTGCCTGCTCAAGGCGGACAGGGGTCTTGCCGAATTCTTTTGCCGTGCGGCATTAGCCCGACAAACTGATCCACCTGCCTGCAAGCAAGCAGGGGTCGATCGATTTGTAGGTAATACTTAGATCAAAGCGCCGCCCACAACACGGCGGCGCGGCTGGTCGAGAGAGCGTTTCTCACACCAATGACATCTCGGCTTCGTTGCGAGATTGCTCGGTGCCCCAGGTCTGCTCGTCGATTGGGCGGCCGATCTGGCGGCCGCTTTGTCGGCGGACGCGATAGACTAGGCCGGCTTTTTCGAGGGTCCAGATCAGCCACCAGCCCAGATCCATGTCGTACCAATGTGTGCCGATCTGGGACGAGTTGGGATACTTGTGGTGGTTGTTGTGATTTAGCTCGCCCGCCGTCAGGTAGCCGCCCAGCCAAGCGATGGAGGGCCGCGCGTTCAGCGAATCGCCGCAGTAATTCGGCTGGTGAGTCTGCTGAAACATGCTGTCCAGCCGCCCGCGGAGCCAGCGTGGTTTGCGGCGAAAGAACTCGGCGGAATGGCCCAGCGTGTTGACCGCGCTGACGAGCATGAACGCCATGCCGACGCCGGCAAAATACCAGACCAGCACGTGGAAGTAATAGGCAATTACACAAGGAATGACCAACCCCAGGACGATACAACCGGCCGTGCCGCAAATGTTCCGCTCGAACCAGTCGTAGTGCGGCTCGTGACGCTTCAGATACCCTTCGATGTCGACTTGGTCGGCCACACGCGGCGTGTATAGACAGAGGAACACGTACAGGAATTCGACGACCGAACGGATCGGTCCATGCGGGTCCTTGCCCGCAATGTCCGTGGTTTGATGGTGACGTTCGTGCAAGGCCGCCCAGGTTTTGGGTGGTCCCGCCCAAGCCGCCATGCCGGCCACAGCCAGCACGGGACGGGCGAACCACTTGCCCGCGGCCGTGAACAAGAACGCACGATGTGTGAAGTACCGATGGTAGAACACCGACATGGCCACGCCCAAGACATGAAACGTGACCAGGAACACCACCATGTCACGCCACCGCCACATTCCCGTCAGCAACTCCTGCACGACGGCGATGTACGCCGCAAAAAACGCAGCGTGAAGTACGACGATGTAGATGTACGTCAGGATAAAAGCCGGGCGGTTTTTCATGGCAGGGCTCCGAATGTTTGATGACACGTCGGCGACCCCGAATTTTTGCGAGAGCGGCCTCGAGGAAAACTGCGCGACGATGAGGCGACACAGATAACGAACCGAACCGCGGTGGCCAGAAAACCACGCGCGAGTAAGACAGCCCTGGAATAAAGCAGGCGAATCGCCGTGATCGCAGTAATTGAGTTGGTTCCAGGTCGCGAGCCATCGTGCTGTTCCTGACGGCAGAAGCCGACTCGCCTCGACAGCTCTAGGTACCCTGAACATATCCGATCTCGTCAAAATGTCAATCGTCCGGTTAACGTCAACCGTTCGGTTAACTTCGGCGCGTGCTCCCGTGTTGTGGGGCGGTCTCTCGACCGCCCCACGGGTTTGACCGCAGGTCTCCCTCGGCTTGGCACCGGTTCGACCGTAGCGCCCCTCGAATCGCCGGGAGACCTTCGGTCCGGCGCGTGGGCGGGTCGGGAGACCCGCCCACAACATGGAGACCCGCCCACAACATGGAGACCCGCCAACA
>JBGTKH010000406.1:0-17721 GCA_041744735.1 Pirellulaceae bacterium
GACCCAGGTGGGTTTACCAACAATTTCGTTTCCGAGAACTTCACGCAGATCGACCGCTTGAAGGTCAGCGCACAACTGACGGAAGACAACCAGTTATACGCCAACCTCTTTTTGGGCGACACGGAGAACAAGTTCCGCGACACGCACCGGCAATTCAGCGGCTACGACGTGCGGCTGACCAACCGCTCGATCGATGGCGTGACCTTGACCGCCTACGCCAGCATGTACCAAGAGAACAATCAGCTTCCCACAACATTCTTCACCACGCCGCCATTCGGCGCGTCCACGGCCAACCCAGCGCAATCCGAACCGGGAGGACTGGATCATCCGTTCAACTACGACAGAACTCGCGTGGGCCTGAAAGGGAATTGGCGGCCGTCCGAAGTCTGGAGCGGCTTCTTGCTGGCCGGTGGCTACGAATACTACGAACTGTCGCGTGATTTCGCGATGTACAGCTCGTCTCGGTTAGGCGACTTCAGCCAACCTGACACGAAGAGCCACATGATTGAATTTGGACCGTCGATGCAATGGTCGCCCGAGTGGAAAACCTACGTGCGATACAAAGGCTATTTCTACGAGGATCCGCTGATCGGCGTGCGTGAATCCACGGGCCGCTTCAACACCAACCAGCCGGAACAAGACCATCGGATCGAGTTGGGCGGCACTTGGACGCCGGCTTCCAACTTCATGGCCACGGCCCAGTTCAGCTTGAACAACAGTTGGAATCAGTCGGTGTATCCATCCGCCGTGTCAAGCGCGCCGATCAATTTCAGCGAGGATAGCTACCCGCTGTACTTCACCGCGTGGTACGCACCGACGGATCGGCTGTCGTTTACCGGCGGCTACGCTTACTTCTCCAATTGGATCGATCAGGACATCACGATCGGGTTCCGCACGTCGCCGATCGAAACGACGCGGTGGCGATACGCGGGTGAAAACCATCTGGCCAGCATTAACGCTCACTATGTCTGGACGCCGACCGTGCAACTCACCGGCGGCTATGAATGGGACCGGGGCACCAATAGCTTCGTCGTTCCGCCATCGACCGCCGGCGCCAATTGGGATCTGGGAACCGGGCTGGCCAGTTACTCGGCCGTGGCTGTCGAGACGCAGCGTCTGACGGCCGGTTTGGACTGGCTGCCCTACAACAACACCACGGCCTACATCCGCTACGTGTACTTCGATTTCGCCGACAAAACGCAGGACTTCAACAGCGGCACGGCCCACATGCTCCTGGGCGGATTCACGGTGCTGCGGTAGTCATGTTGTTCGTGCCGTTCGTCCATGTGTGACATAAACGCACAGTTGAGCGGATTGCGGCGCTCGCTGTGCGCGTGATCGCTCACAATTATCGCACTCAGCGGTATATAGTCTTGCCGCTTCTCGATGGCACGCATTCTGCTGCCTTTTCCGTTTCGGCCTAGACGTTGGTCGAAACGGAGGTGTACCATGTTCAAGACTACTCTGTTGACGCTGGCCATCAGCGCTGCTGCGGCGTTAGTTGCGTTTGCCACGCTGCCAGCGTTCACCGGATCATCGAAAAACGCCGAGGGTCACAACTGTTGCAACGGCAAGGTTGGTGTTTCGCACGAAGCGGTAGGTGAAGTGTCCTTGGCTGGCTGCGCGTGTGGCGGTGTGGGATGCAACTGCATCAACTCGCTTTGCGGCGGGACGAGTTCGTGTGGCTGTGGCGGCGTAGAATGTGCCTGCCGGAATACGTGCAAATTCGCGGGCAGCTACAATTGCTGCAGCGGTTGGCACACGGATGAAAGCGGAACCGCTCACTGCGAGCGATATTGCAATCGCTCGAGTTGTGACGCTTGCAGTTGCCCTGTGACGTGTCGTTGCAAATGACGTTCGTTGATTCTGGAGACGCACGATGGACTCGAAGCCCGATCCGGTCCCGCGGCGGTCGTTGCTGACTGGCAGCCTCACCGTCGGCATCGTGGCCACGGTGGGAGCGATCTTCTATCCCGTGGCGATGTTCCTGCGGCCGCGGAAAGCCACGTCCACGGGCGCAGCGGAAGTTGTCGCTCCCTATCGCGTCAACGATCTAAAGCCGGACGCCAATGGCCGCTGGCCCGCGCCCTTCAACTTCAATGGCAAACCTTGTTTGCTGATCCGCGCCGACGATGAAGTCCGTGCGTTCAACGCTATCTGCACGCACACTGAGTGCACCGTCGAATACGTTCCCGAAAAGGGTGTGATTTTCTGCGCGTGTCACAACGGCGTGTACGATGTCGAAGGCCGCAACGTGTCCGGCCCGCCGCCGCGGCCGCTGGAGATGTACAAAGTGACGCTGCGCGGGCAGCCCGGACAGGAGGACATCATTGTCTCCCGCAACACCTGAAAAACTGGCGCCGGCGCTGCCACCGAAACGCGGCCTGCGAGATTTCTTCGTCGAGCGACTGGGCTTGGACGGCATTCAGGCACTGATGGCCAAGAAG
The DNA here is from genome assembly GCA_041744735.1 of Pirellulaceae bacterium. Lineage (GTDB taxonomy): Bacteria > Planctomycetota > Planctomycetia > Pirellulales > Pirellulaceae > JBGTKH01. The sequence goes on from JBGTKH010000406.1 coordinate 2,448, forward strand.
CGAGTGCCGATCCATCGCAGCACGCCGTTCTATTTTCTCGGCGGCATGGCGTTGTTTCTGTTTGGAATTCAGCTCGTGACCGGGATGCTACTGTCGTTGTACTACAAGCCATCGACAGATCAGGCGTTCGAGAGCGTGCAGGCGATCATGACCGAAGTGGATTTCGGCTGGCTCGTGCGGTCGGCGCATGCCTGGAGCGCCAACTTGCTGATCGGAATTCTGTTTCTGCATATCTTGACGGCCTACATCATGCGTGCCTATCGCCGGCCGCGAGAGATGACGTGGTTCAGCGGCATGTTGCTGTTCTTTCTGTTTCTGGCGTTCGGCTTCAGCGGCTATCTGCTGCCGTGGAACCAATTGGCGTTCTTCGCCAGCAGCGTCGGTACGGCGCTGGTCGGCAAAGTCCCTTTCGTGGGCGAGCAACTGCTGCTCTGGGCACGCGGCGGTGAGAACGTGACGGGCGAAACGCTGGTTCGCTTCTACGCACTGCACGTGGCCGTGTTCCCGGTCATCGCGTTCGTGTTGCTCGGCATGCATCTGTACTTGGTTCAGAAACACGGCATGAGCGTACCGGACGCCGCGGTCAAGAAACTTGGCGGCAAGGAAAATGTTCCCAGCATGCCGTTCGTGCCGCATTTCCTATTGCGCGACATGGTCGGTTGGTATTTGGCGCTGGCGATCTTGGCGGCGCTGGCGGCGCTGTTTCCGTGGGAGTTGGGCGAGAAAGCCGACCCGTTCGGTTCCGCGCCCGTAGGGATCAAGCCCGAGTGGTATTTCCTATTCATGTTCCAAGCACTGCGGCACTTGCCGGCTCACATCTACGGCGTCGAGGGCGAGATTGCGGGTGTGCTGTTCTTCGGCTTTTGCGGGATCGTAGCCATGCTCGTGCCGCTGCTGGACCGCACCGCGACGGCAGGCTGGCCGCGGCGCATCCTCAACGTACTGGCCGCGATGGCCGTGATCTTCTTCATCGTGATGACGGCTTGGGGACTGATCGAATGAGAAGCGTTCTGCCGAAAGTCGTGTTGCTCGCGTTGGCTGTGTCGCTCGGCGGCGGATCGTCTCGGCTTGCAGCGCAACAAGCCGGCGAGCCCCCAACTCCGCCGGAGGAAACAAGCTGCGTGAAGTGCCACGGCCTGTCCGATCTGTGGGAAGGCGATCAGCGCAGGCTCTATGTGCCGGTCGATCACCTGGCCGGCGACGTGCATTGGCAGAAAGGTCTGCGCTGCCACGATTGTCATGGCGGAGATACCCAGACCACGAACTTCATTACGGCGCACGCGGTCGAGTCCGGCTTTCGCCCGGTGAAGTCACCCGCGGAGGTGCCCGATTTCTGCGGCCATTGTCACTCGGACATTCAGTACATGCGCCGCTACAATCCTTCGCCGCGAACGGATCAGGTGGCCGAGTATTGGACCAGCGGGCATGGCCAGCGATTGAAATCTGACGGCGACACGAAGGTAGCGACCTGCGTTTCCTGTCACGGCGGTCATGGCATTCGGCCAGTGGACGACGTGCAGAGCCCCGTTTATCCCACGCAAGTTGCGAATACGTGCGCGACCTGTCATGCGAATGCGGAGTTGATGACCGGCCGCCAATATCACGGCCGGCCGCTGGGACACGACCAATTCGAGTTGTGGAGCCAGGGCGTGCACGCCCAAGCGCTGTTGAAGAAACACGACCTCGCGTCGGCCACTTGCAATGACTGTCACGGCAATCATGGCGCCGTGCCGCCCGAGGTCAGTTCGGTCGCCAACGCCTGCGGCAAGTGTCACGTGAAGGTCGCCGAACTGTTCGACAACACGCGCATGAAACACCGCTTCGAGCAGCTTGATCTTCCCGGCTGCGTCACCTGTCACAGCAACCACGCGATCCATTCCCCGTCCGACGAAATGTTGGGCATGCAGGCCGGCGCCGTTTGTGCGAAGTGCCATGAAGCCGGCAAGTTCGGCGCGACGTTAGCCGGCGCACAAGAGGCGCGCGAGATGCGCGGCAAGCTGGAGCAACTTAAGCGTGACATCGCCGCCGCCAAAGACACCGTCGCGCGCGCCGAACGATTGGGCATGGAAGTCCGCGGCCCGCGCTTCGATCTGCACAAAGCCGAAACATCGCTCACCAACGCCCGCTCGCTGATCCACAGCTTCGCGCCCGAACCGATGAACACGACGCTGGACGAGGGCCTGAAAGTCACCGCCGACGTACAACTCCGAGCCGAACACGCCCTCGGCCAATACACCTACCGCCGCATCTGGCTCGCCCTTTCGCTGGTCCCAATCCTACTCGTCGTCATCCTCCTGCTCCTCTACATCCGCGCGCTGCCAGAGCCGAACAGTCATGCTTGATTGACTCCGCGGTCCGCGGTTGGGCAAGGTAGAATCGTGGAGTGCCTCTGCGTCTCCGGCGAACATCAAGTGCGTTGCGATTGAGCGTGCCACTTGCGGTTTCCCTTTTCTCGGTTCGACGGATCGTGAAAACAGCCGCGCCGAAGTGTATGAACTCCGCCACGATACCGCACTCCAAGCCGAGTTGCAAGGAATATCGGCGGCGTAGATGAAACGGACGCGCGTGTCCGATTTACGCCTGCTTCACCGATCGCGATAATGTCGGCTCCGAACATCTGGCTGGCTGCGAGCTTGTTCGGAAATGTCGTTCCGCGCGCGACGATCTGACCGTCTACGGCCGGCACGCTAAGCCTGGACATTCGACTCTGCCAGCGAGTCTTTGGCAAGGCATTCAGAGCGACGTACTTGCTGACGACCACGGCCATTTCACCGAGCCGCACACAGACAAAACTATCGGCGTCGGCACGTTGGCTGTCCGCAGATACGTGAATGTCCTTCGTGACTTCGACAAGGCCGGTTTTTCGATGTGGGGTACGTTCACGCGGAGCAACAAGCGGTACCGGTACAGGCACACATTTCCCAGAATCGACCTAGGACTGAGGCTGTCGGATGTTCATGAGTGGGATCGAGACGTTATCCTTCGTCCCTGAACCCTGCTCACTGGGCGACGGATCGCGTGCCTGTTGGGGCGCCGCCGATGGGTTGGTTTGCGGGCAGAGGGCGGCTGGCGGTGAGGAAGCCGCGTTGGTACAGGTCTTGCTTGAGCGTGCGGAATTGTTCGAAGCTGTCGGGGTAGACCCAGACGGTGATGGTGAAGCGGTTGGGGTCGAGGCTGTCCATCAGTTGGCGGAAGTCGGAACCAGCCTGGAGGGCTTGGGTCAGTGGCTGGCCGAGGTTTTCGGAGACTGGCTGCAAGGTGAATTGTTCCAGCTCGACGCCGCGTTGAATCGCGGTGCCCATTTTCGTTTCCAGCGCGTATTCGGCGCGGCGCAGCGTATAACGCATCAGGAAGCCGCGCTCGGGGCCGATCGTTTCGGTGACACGCGGGGCGTCCTTCAGCTTCCAGACTTTTTGCGGGGCCTCGGCTTTCAGCTTATCCACAAGCTCGTCCCACGGCACGTAGGTGATGCGGCCGCCGAGCAAGCGGAAGTGAATCTCTTTGCCGAAGACGGTCTTGGCCATTGGAGTAGGAAAGTGTTGGATAACGGCCGTCGGGGCCGCGGCGTTTTCGACGGCTTGCCGCGAGCGTCGCAGTTCGCCCAGCTCGCCGCGGGTGGCGGCCAGGTTGTTCTGCACGTCAAACTTCTCCCGCTCGGTGTCGTCGAGTTGCGCGCGTTGTTCGGCGAGCTTGTGCTCCAGCGACGAGATCAGCAAATGCACATTGTCTCGTTCCATGCGCCGCAGGGCGACGGCGGACTCTGCCGATTCGATGCGACGCGAGAGGCTGTTGATGTTCGCTTCCACGTCTTCAGCCGCGGCTTTAGCGGACTGAACGTCGATGGTGGGCTGTGGCGCGGCGGCGACCGCGGCCTTGGCGTTTTGCGAACGCTCCAAGGCACCGCGGGTCCGCACGCCAACTACCATCACCAAAATGATGAGAATGCCGACCAAGTTGGCCACGACGTCCAAAAAGGAATCTTGGCCGGGGGCTTCGGCGGTGTCTCGCGATCCGCGTCTCACGGTGTTTTCCTTTGCACGTCGAGGCCGCTGCCGCGCAGCAGCGATTCCAGTTCCGCGTAACGGCCGTCGGCGCCGGGGGCCACGTCGACGCTGAGCACCGGCTTCCAATACGAACGCGGCCCGGCGATGCCCCACGATTCCATGCGTTTCCAGATCGTCGAGACGAACTGATCGATCTCGCCGCGCATCGGGCCGGTCAGCGTGACGACCATTGGATATTCGGATGTGCCGCGCTCGGGCATCAGCACCAGGCGGTCCGGATAGCAGGCGACCGAAATCGGGCGTGTGAAGCCCGTGGAGGTGGGCGTGGCGTTGGGCAGCGCCCAATTCGAACCGCGCGAGCGTGACAGACTTTCCGCGCCGCCACCGGCGTTAGCGCCCGCGACGCTCGACGAACCACCGGGCTGCCCGTTAGCTCGGTTGATTTCTGCGCCGGTTGGTGTACTCGACGAGCCGTTGCCTTCGGACTGTCGTTGCTGCGGGTCGCCTGAAACAGCTTGATCGCCGGGCCGGACACGATTGGCTCGTGCGTTGTCGCCCGTGCTGCCCATCGTCGAAGGTTCGCCGTTGCCGGAGCCAAAGCCACCCTCGCCGCCGCCGATTCCCGAGCCGCTGCCGCTGGAGCCTCCTTGGGAAACAAAACCGCCGCGGCGGTCGGTGGCCACGAAACCCACGGGCTCGTCACCGCGGAACCGGCTCGGTTGTGCGGCGGCCAGAATCTCTTGACGGCGACGCGCGAGCCGCACGGTTTCTTCCAGTTCGCGGGCCAGTTCTGGATCGGGCGGCGGATATTCGATTTTCATGTCGGAGTCGATCAGTTCGTAGCCGAACTCATCTTCCCACGATTTCATGGCGGCTCGCGACATGGCGAAGCTGACTGCGCCTTCCGGACGGACCAGCAGCAGCGGGTAGGGTTCGCTGCCTGGGGCAATCGCGCCAATGCGAGCGAGATATTCGCGCGTGGCCAGCAGAGCCGCGTCGAGCGGGTTACCGGGGACGAGCGGGCCGCTGAAGTCACCGGCTGCCAGTTCGACTCCTTCGGGCTGCAAGATCACTGCTTCGCCTGTGCATTCAATATAGATCGGGCGGCGGCGAGTGCCGTTGGGGCCGTCGTAGGGAACGACGGCATACGAGCGCGGGCGGCTGGCGGCTTTCTTCTGCGCTTCGTCAAGCTCCTGACGCGCGCGGTCGATGGCCAGCCGCAGTTGGTCGAGCTCGGTACGAGCCGCGGCCTCATCGTTTTGCTGGCCGAGCCGCTGAAGTTCGTCAACCTGCGCAACCAGTTGCTTCCAGCGGTCCTGAAGACGGCGGATGTGATCTTCAAGGTGACTGAGTTCCAGCCGCTGGTTCGATAGTTTTTCAGTGAGTTCGGTGCGTTGCGTTTCGAGCACTTCACGGCGCCAATCGTAGTCGGCAAGTTGCTGGCGCAATTCCGTGTCGTCGTTCGGCTGCGCGGCGGCCTCGTCGTCTTCGATTGAACTGGCCAGCACGTGCGCCTGCTGGACCATCAGCACCAACAATACGATCAGCGCTCCCATCGTGCAGATCAGCACGGCGAGAAACGGGAACAGCGAAACGCTGGCGGCAGTTTTGCGAGGAGACGCGCGTCTCATGGGTCCTCTTGGTCGTAGGCCGGATTGCCAATCCGGCCAATTCGTTAGTTGCGAAGGTACCGCGTTAGGTTTGGGAGTGACTGCTCCCGCCGGCTTTCGCCGGGGGCTTCCATGTTCAACTGCTATCTGTTTGCGTTAGGTTTGGGAGTGACGGCTCCCGCCGGCTTTCGCCGGGGGCTTTTGAACGGTGAGACGTGCGGCACAGCTTCTAGGCGGCGCGGGTTTTGGTGGAGTGCGTTAGGTCCACGTGCCGCGCGTCGTCGGGTGATTTGCCGAGCCGCGTGTTCAGCAGGTGAATCGCGGCCGAGAGGCTCATCACCGTGTCTTCAAAGTTTTTCGAGCCGGCCAGTGCTCTCAGATTGGCGTTCAACGTTTCTTCTAGTTTCATCACATCGCCGGTGGCTTCGAGCACGCGGGACAGCACTTCGCCTTGCTTAACCATCTCCTTCTGCTGATCACGAAGTAGCCGAGCGTTTTCTGACAGCGCCACTTGCCATTGCTCCCACCGCTGCCGCAGGTTTTCGATGGCGACGTGTTCGGTTTCGGCTAGTCGCGCGGCGTGTTTCTGTAACGATTCATCGAGCGCTGTGGTCAGCGTCGTTTGCATCTGTTGGCTCGATGCGCCAACCAGTTGGCTCCACTGTTGATGCGCGGCGTCGATCGTGGTGTGCCACAATTCCGCTTGGCGTTCGACCAGTTGCTCCGTGGCCTTCACCACCGAGCGGCTCATGCGTTCGACCGACGCCACGTGCGGATCAGAGGCCGTACCCAGCGATTGAAAGCGGCCGACCATTTCTTCGTTGGTTCGCGCGTCGACGATCGACAGCAATTGAGTCTCGATGCGGTCGATGATGAACTGTACGAACATCAAAATGATTGACAGCGACAGAGCCAAAGCTGTGGTGTCGAACGCCACATACAAACCGGCCAACAGTCCCTGCATGGCGCGGTCGATGGCGGTGGCCAATTCCGCGGGATTCAAATCGCCCAGGGCTTGCGTGATGCCGATCACCGTGCCCAAAAACCCGAGCATCGGAGTGGCCCAGATGATGATCCGCACCAGCGCGTAGCTCTCTTGTTGTCGCGAGATGTCCAGATCCGACAGGTATTTCAGTTCGTCGTCCAGCCCCTCGGCGGAGCCCTTGCGTTCGATCTGTTCCAGCGCGTCTCGCAGGCGGCGGCCAAGGTACGAGTTGCGTGCTGAGGTGGACAGTTGCTCCAGGCGGTCGAGCAGAGCGCCGCAATCTTCGACGCGGTTTCCCTCGGCGGGCTGCTCGTCTAACTCGACTTTGGCAAACGCGATGTACTGCCCCAGCAGGTTCATCAACTTCAATCCCAAAGCCGCCAAGCCGACGAAAAACATGCCGGTGGCCACGAACGACACCGGATGGCCGGCGAAGTAGCGGTGCATCAGCGGTGTGTTCAGCGGTCCGTAGAAAACGAGCAGATAGAGGACCGCGGCGGCCCACGATCCCAGAATCAACGGCCAACCCAAGCTTCCCAGGATGGCCAGAATCGAGTTCTTTCCGCTTTGCTTGGACACGGTGATTTCCTTTCAACGTGAGCCGACGGCGCTAGCCGCGGGCACTTCGCGAAAAGCCGACGCTAGCGAGTTCGGCTCACTCCAACATTAAATCTTCACAAAGAACTAGCCGCGCAACGTGAACGACGAGGGCGCGGGCTTTCATACAGCCCTCAAAATCGGCGTAACCGGTACAGTTTGATAAATCTTTATTGGCGGTTCGCGGGGGAATCGTTACGACCGCTACAATCGGCAAAGTTTGCCAAAGTTCATGCGCAGCGCGTGCCGATACTTCTCTGCGTTAGGAATTTCCAGAAGGGCTTACTCGCTGTCGTCCAGCGATCGGTGAATTCCCAGGGGGGGACGAAAGTCCGGTGCCGGTCCGTCGCGGGCCGCCCGGACTATTTTTTTGCGCGGTGGTACGTCGCGAAGCAGTTGGGCGTTTCCCACAAGCGGACTTCGACCACGGGAAATCCGTGATCGGCCGTGAAGTCGTAGATCAGCTTCGCGAGATTCTCCGCTGTGGGATTGGTGTCGATCAGGTACATCGGCTCGCCCATCTGGCGCAGCACCGGCACAACTGGATCGTCCCGGTGCAGGATCATGCGGTGATCCAGATTGTCGTCGATCCAACTGCTGACGACGTTCTTGATGTCAGAAAAGTCCAGCACCATGCCGCGGTCGTCCAGATCGGCGGCTTCGATGGCAATGACAGCACACCCGTTGTGCCCGTGCAAATACCGGCACTTTCCCTCGTAATTCAGCAACCGGTGTCCGTAGCAGAAATTGATTTCGCGAGTGACGCGGAACATGGTGGCCTCAATATCTCTTGTAGCTGAACTCTATCTCGTGCGACCGTTGTGCGGGATAGTGGCATAGCGAGTCGTGTCCTCACGCCCAACGGCGCGGAATGCGGCTTGACGTTCGGCGCACTTGTTGCAACCGCCGCAGTGCAGGCCGGCTTGCGGCGAAATGCACGAAAACGTCAATTCCAGCGGATAGCGCTGTCCGAGCTGCATCACCTGCCGCTTGTTCATGCCGGCAAAGGGACGGATAAGGCGCAGCGGTCGCTGGCCGCCACGATTTAACGTCAATTCGAGACTGTCGAAAAACTCCGTGCTCGCATCGGCGAACGGGCTGGTGCCCAACGGCGCAAGCGCCAGTTGCTCGATCCCGTGCAATTGGCACCAAACCGCCGTTTTCACAATCAACAGCGCGTTGCGGCCGGGAAGAAAAACGGCCTCGTCCGGCGAACTTGCGTCTGGCGGGTTGCGGCCGGTGATGCTCCAGTGGTCACGGTACAGGTCGGCGACCGGCAGCTCAAGCGTTACCAGGTCCCGCAAATTGGGCGACGACAATGCTCGCAAGAACCTGCTGACCGATTCCAGCTCGTTCAATTCCCAAACCAATTGCGAGCGGATGTAAAACGGCTGAATCTCGTGGCCGCTGTCGAGCAAATGGGCCGCCAAAATCGCGCTGTCCAGACCGCCGCTCAATAAAACACCAATGGTTTCCGCGCGGTTTGAACGAATCATGGGAGCAAGGAGAAGCAAGAACTCGTGGAGTAATCAACTTGTGGAATGATCGTGGCGACGCAGTCGGTGAGTCCCAATGGTCGGGCTTTTGCATTGTAGAGCGGTGGCATTGCAGCGGCGAGGGGTAACGCCGCGCGGCCCGAACACGGCGCAACCGCTTGCTGAAGCTGACCTTGTTCGGCCTACTGGTGACGATTAAACTCCCCCGCCTTTCGATGCGGGCGGATTTTCGGCACTTATTTTGGCCCGCGGGCCGTCTTAGACTTGAATCGGAAATCTGGGCTTTTAGAATGGTTCTAAGAGTCCCGATTTCCGCAGCCACGTAATGAGTTAGGTGAATCATGCGAGTTGCGGTGTTGGGTTTCGTGGTTCTAGCAGTTCTGGTGATCGCGATTGCGGGGGCGTGTTTCCAACGTGCTCCGGTCTATGCTCAGCCGCCGGCGAACCCGCGTGCCGAGCGATTTCCGCCATCCGAACAGTTGATCGCCGTAGCCGTGGATGCAGCGGAAGGCCGGCAACATGTGGTGCTGGTCGACCCGAAGTCGCGAGTGATGAGCGTGTATCACGTCGATGCCACAACGGGCGCGATCACGCTGAAGAGCGTTCGCAATGTTCACTGGGACTTGCTGATGGAGGAGTTTAACGGCGGCCACCCGTCGCCGCGAGAGATTCGATCCCTTTTGGAACAAAGATAATCATGGCCGGCAACCTGCTTGACGCGAATGAGGCCGCCAAACTGCTTGGCGTGACTACGGACGAACTAAATGCGATGCGCTCGCGAGGCGAGATCTTTGGCAACCGCACTGGCGCCGATTGGAAATTCAAGATGCAGGAAATCGAGCGCGTGGCGGACGAGCGCGGTATCGACCTGTCCGGCGGCGGTGCCAAGTCCTCCGATGCGTCTGCGTTCGAGGACGACCTGGATGAATTGATGAGCGTCTCGGAAATTGACGACGCCGTTGATGTCGGCGCCGAAGGTCCAGACGATGGACTGGATTTCGAATCCATCTTGGTCAGCGAAGAACCGGGCGGCTTGTCGGGAACAGGCGCCTCGAGCACGATCATCGGAAAGAACAAGGGTATTGAACCGGGCGGCGACAGCGACATTCAATTGACCGGCGGCATCAGCAGCGACATCAACCTCGCCTCGGACAGCGACGTGGAACTGGTCGCCGATGCGGGAGGCAGCGACGTTCGTTTAGTGGCCAGCGGCTCGGATGCGATTTCGGTCGGTTCCGATGTCTTCTCCGACAGCGGTGTGAAAGCCGACACCGGCGGCGATACCGGCAAATCAAAAACAGCGTCCAGCGACCTTTCGCTGGGCGAGGATTCGCTGACGCTGACGTCCGGTGATTCATTGGCATTGGGCGAAGACGACCTCGTGACGGAATCGGAAGACGCGTCGGTAATCGGCGCGAGCGGCCTCGGCTCGGACGTCATGTCCGAGGACGAAGACGAAGACGACGATCTGGTGCTCGGCGGCAGTGCCATCGGCAGCGACTTGGGTTTGTCAGCAGGCGACAGCGGCATCAATCTATCCCCGTCGGACAGCGGACTGTCGCTGGAAGATGAGCCGTTGGAACTGGGCGGGTCGGCGATCGAATCGTCGCTCGAATTGCCCGAAGACGACGACATCGTTTCTCTAGCCGAAGAAACTGGCGATCCGGACGCGGCGACGCAACTGAAGGCCGATGACCAATTCCTGCTGACCGGCACGGACGAGGCCGGCGACGACGAATCGAGCGGTTCTCAAGTCATCGCGTTGGAAGACTCGGAAGCATTCGACGAAAACGCGAACACGTTGCTGGGTGCGGCTGCTGGCGGGCAGGCATTGGTGGCCGACGAAGCGGACATGTTCGGTGCGCCGTCCGCCGGTTTTCAGCAAGCGCCGCTTGGCGCAACGGCTCAGCCCATGGCGGCCCCTGGGGCTGCGGCGATGCCGTACGCACCGGAGGTTTCATACTCGATCTGGAATGTACTGGCCCTGTTATTCATCTTCATGTTCCTGAGCGTCACGGCCATCCTGATGATGGATATGATGCGGAACATGTGGGCCTTCGACGGGACATCGGCCGCATCGACCGCGCTATTGGACGCGCTGCTGAAAGCGTTCAAGCTCCAACCGTAAACCGCTAGTGCTTTGTCAAAGCATAGTTTTAGGGTTGGCTAACTTCGTGGCGTAAGCTTCCAGCTTGCGTTTCTGGGATGAAATCGGATTGGCAAGCAGGATGCTTACCCCACTAGTGTTCTGCCAACGTCAGAATTAGCCGCTGGGCGACCCGACCTGTACTTTTCCACGGTCCTTGCGCTATAATCAAGGGTAACCGAACGGAAAGTGAACTGCCCCAGCCGCCGACGGCACCTACCCACCTGAGAATTGTCTCCTTTTCGCCCTTGGAATTCGCGTGCGGTTACCGCATGATTGAGTCCTGTTTGGGCCACGAACGTCGCATATTGGATTTGACCGTACTGGCGACGCCGCATTGGTTTATATCTGAATCGAGGAATCTAGTGAACGCCTTGCGATCGATTGCGATTGGTCTGTTCCTGCTGCCGTTAATCTGGGCAACCGGGTGTGGTGAGCGAGAGCAGGTCTCGATCTACACCGTCCCGAAAGAGCAGCCGGCAGCGACCGCCAGTACTCGCGAGATTTCTCCCGAACAAGCCACGGATCGAATGGTCGCCGCGATCGTGCCGCACAGCGGACAAGCTTGGTTTTTCAAACTTACGGGTTCAAAGGATGCGGTGGCCCCAGTCGCGGATGTGTTTCGCACGTTTCTTCAGTCCGTCACCTTTTCCGGCGATTCGGCAACGCCCAAATGGAACCTGCCTGCGAGCTGGCGCGAGTCCCCCGGCCCTGAACCTCGATTCGCAACCATCGCCGTCCCGTCGGGCGATGAATCGCTTGACTTATCGGTGAGTAAGCTGGCGATGCCGCCAACCAACGAAACAGACTACCTATTAGCCAACATCAACCGCTGGCGCGATCAACTTAGCCAGCCGCCAATCAGCGCCATCGAACTCGGCACGCGCTCGGAATCGATCGAGTTAGCGGACACAACTGCAACATTCGTGGACTTCGTTGGGAAAGCCAGTTCGGGCAACATGAGTGCTGCACCGTTCGCTGGCGGTGCTCGGCCAAGCCTCAGCGCACCAATCGCATCGCCGGCCGCGGTTACGGGCGGACAAAGTGCTTCAGGTTTGACCTACGACGTACCCGCGGGCTGGTCGCCAAGTGCAGGCACCAGCATGAGCTTGCTGGCATTTCAAGTGCGCGACGGCGGACAGCAAGTGGAAACCACCGTTACATTGGCCGGTGGAGATTTGTTGCCGAACGTCAACCGCTGGCGAGGCCAAATACAGCTCGGTTCGGTAACACAAGAGCAACTACAGAAAGATGCGAAGCAAATCGCTGTGGGCGATGTGACCGGCGACTACGTCGAACTGTTCGGACCTGCGGATGCACAGCCGCGTAGAGCGATCCTAGGCGTGATGGCCGTTCGTGGCGGGACTTGGTTTATCACAATGAAAGGGGACGCGCAATTGGCCGAGCGCGAAAAGCAGAACTTCGAGGCCTTCGTAAAGTCGATCAAATTCAGCGCTGCTGATGGAGCGAATCATGGCAAGTGAAACAATCTCCCTGAAAACACCGCGCGAAGCCAGGGATGTCGAAGTCGTCGACGAGCCGCTCTCGGAATTGGCTCAGGTCTGGGAAACGGTCAAGTTGATTCTCAAGCCTATCGCGTCGCTCAAGCTGACGGTGGCGTTGTTTGCGCTGGGCATCTTCATCGTGCTGGTCGGCACGCTGGCCCAAGGCGAAAAAGACATGTGGCGCGTGATCGACGACTATTTCCGCGCCTGGTTCGCCTGGATTGAGTTTCAAATGTTCTTTCCGCGCGCCTGGTTCCCGAATTTTCAGTATCTTCAGGGCGGCTTCTGGTTTCCCGGCGGGGCGCTGATCGGCACGTTGATGTTTTTCAATCTGCTCGCCGCGCATCTCGTGCGCTTCAAGATCCAAGGCAAAGGATCGCAGTTGGCCGGCGGCTTGGCCATCATCGCACTGGGCGTGTTGCTCACGACGCTCGTGATCATCAGCGGCCACAGCGGCGAGGGGCTGCAAGGAACGCCGCCGTTTTCGTGGGCCTTCTTGTGGTCGGCAATTAAATGGGGTTTGGCTTTGACGCTGGTGGGAACCGTTGCTTATGCAATTTCGCTCGACGCGTCACGCTACATTTTGCGCTGGATCTTGATCGGCTGCGCGTCGGTGCTGTTCGTCACGGTCTTTTACCTCTTCTACGAAGGTCAAGATGCATACATCGGCGATTCGGGCATGCGCATCTTGTGGCAGTTGATTCAGAGCGGTTTCGCGGCATTGGTCTTTCTTGGGGGTTGTGCCTTGGTCTTTAAGAAGCGTGCCGGCATCGTGGTGATTCACACCGGCGTGGGGCTGCTGATGTTCGGCCAATGGTGGGTCGGCAAGTACGACGTCGAAGAGCAGATGACAATCCGCGAAGGGCAAACCGCGACTTATGCTCAAGACATTCGCACGGTTGAGTTGGCCGTTGTCGATCCTTCGCCCAAAGAGTTCGACAAAGTCGCGGTCATCCCCAAGTCCATCTTGCAAGGCGACAATCCGATTCGCGACGAGAAGCTGCCGTTCAACTTGGAAGTCGTCGAGTACTTCGACAACGCAGACCTCCGCCCACCGAAGCCCGACGATAAAAATCCCGCCACGGCCGGCACGGGCCTGAAGTTCGTCGTCGAGAAGATTCGCAGCGGCACGGGCACCGATATGAATGCCGCCGTCGATCTAGCCGCAGCGTACGTGAAATTTACCGACAAGCAAAGCGGCCAAGAGCTGGGCACGTACCTGCTGTCCCAGATCATGTCGGCACAAGATTTCGCCGAGAAGGTCGTTGTCGGCGGCAAGACTTACGACGTGCATCTGCGGTTCAAGCGGACCTACAAGCCGTACTCGTTGCAACTGATCGACGTCCGCAAAGACGATTACATGGGCACCGACACGCCGCGGAATTATTCATCGACCGTGCATTTGGTCGATCGCCAACACAACGAGGACCGCAAGGTTGACATCTGGATGAATAACCCGCTGCGATACTCCGGCGAGACGTTTTATCAGAGCGGTTATCACCCGGCGGATCGTATCGGCCCCGAAGCGACAACGCTGGCCGTGGTCACCAATAGCGGTTGGATGATTCCGTACGTGGCGTGCATGGTTGTGGTGATCGGCATGCTCGCACATTTTGTGATCACACTGATGCGGTTTCTATCGCGGTTGCTGGCCCCGGACCCGCAGACGGCTCAAGCTGCCGCCGGCCCCGTGGTCACGGCCGAGTTAGTGGGCGACCCGGACGTGGCGCCGGGTCCAAAGGCTCGTAAGTCACGGCGCGCGTCGAAGGATCGGCCCGAAACTTTCAGCCCCGCCCCGCCGACATTCAACACCGAGCAGGTCTTGGGCTACGTTCTGCCCGTAGCCATGTTGCTGATTTGCGTGGTGTGGATCGCCATGCAGGCGCGGCCGCCGAAGGTTGCCGTTAATACGATGGACATTTACGAAGCGGGCAGGCTGCCGGTGATTGAAAAAGGGCGAGTCAAGCCGCTGGATACGCTGGCCCGCAACAGCCTGCGAATGATATCCAATCGCGAAACGTACGAGGACGAATCGGGCGACGAACAGCCGGCCATTCGCTGGCTGCTCGACGTGATCTCCGGTTCCAAAGATGCCGAGAATCACAAAGTCTTCCGCATCGACAACCTGGAAGTACTTGCCATGCTGGGACTGGAAAAACGTCACGGATTTCGCTATTCGGTTCAGGACATAGCGGGCGATGACGGCGAAAACATTTCCGAATTCGAGCGGCAAGTCGAACTCGCCCGCAAGCAGCCGGCCGAAAAGTTGAATACGTACCAGCGCAAGCTGCTCGAGTTGGATCGGCGAACTCGAGTGTACACATTGTTGGCCGGGTCATTTCGTCCGCTGCCGTTCCCGAGCGAGCAGGATTTCGAGCGCGATCCTGAGGGAACTCGCATGCAGTTGTTCCAGTTGCTGGGTGCCTCGCGCGAAGCCGGCGAAGTATTGGCCTCCATGCAGCCGCCGTTAGCCGTTCCGGTCACCAATCCGAACGATGAATTGACTCAGAAGCTGATGCCGGACTTGATCAAGGACGGCTGGCTGCCGTATCAAACGGCTTACACGAAATACTACGTCGAGTCGGAATTGCTCAATCAGCCGTCCGATGAGGCTACCGCGTCATGGACTAAGATTCTCGCGGCGTATAAGAATCGAGAGACAGGCGTTTTTAACCGCGAGGTCGAGAAGTACAAGGATTTCCTCGCCAAAAATCAGCCCAAACAATTTGAAGCGCGCGAGACGTTCATCGGCAGCCTCGTCGAGTCGGTGTTCGGGAACTTCTATCGCTTCGAGGCGTACTTCAACCATCTGCTGCCGTTCTACAACGCATCGATTCTGTACGTGTTCGCGTTCATTTTGGTCAGCATCGCGTGGATGGGCTGGATGTTTGGTTGGGGGCGACCGCTGAATCGCGCGGCGTTCTGCGTGGT
>JBGTKH010000407.1:0-8770 GCA_041744735.1 Pirellulaceae bacterium
AACTGGGGCCAATCCGCGCCGCACAGCACATTCATGCCACACGCTAAAGCAATCAAGGCAAGCGTTCGTTGCATATCGTTGCATCCTTTGCAAGACTGTTGTTCGTGTTTTCTTTGTAGGAGTTGTAATCTGACATTTACCAAAAGTTCGTTTAACCCGTAGCCGCAGGCGAGGGCGTCGGCAGCAACAGGTTCGCCTGCCATTGCGACGCCCTCGCCTGCGGCTACGGGTTAAACGACGTGCCATCGTTAGCGTGTCAGCCGTTCGACCGACGTGGTCTCAGCCAGCGGGCGGTCTTGCGACAGGATGGCGGTGCCGTAGCGGTCGCAGACGCGAAGCTGGAATTCCCAGCGCTGCGCCCACACTTCCTCTTGTTCGTTCTGACAGATCTTCAGCAAAATCTCATTGCGGCCCTTGTTCATCCGCCCGCGGCCGACGTATTGATCGATCTCCGTGTTGGAGTGATAGACGTTGTTGGCCGTGAGCAGTTCGCCGTTTAACCAGACCTTGTTGGCGTTGATGCAACCCAGCCGCAATTCAACGTCTTGATCCTTGTCCGATTGAAACACCGCGTAGGCGTACGTAATCGCCCCTTTGTGATTTGCCTGCGCTTTGTTGAGATCGACTGTGCCGTACTCATTCTCAGTAGTATGCGACGACCAGCGAACCTCGCCAAGCTTTCCCTGATACTTGGCCGACAAGTCAACGCCCTTTTCCGGTTCGTACGCGACGTCGAATCCCGATTTATTGGTGTTGTCGAACGGGCCGGCCAGCTTCCAAGTCATGATGAATCCGAAGTGCGTCGGCAGATCGACTTTCTCGCCGAGCTTACGCAACTCTTCGGAGGCCGCTTTGATTTGGTCCAAGTCCCGCGCGGCAGTCAGTGCCTCGCGATACGCGGCGACGGCCTGTTGCTTGTCGTCGCCGCTGGCCAACTTACCGGCTCGGTCGAGGACGACGGCGACCGCTTCACGTCGCAGTTCCAAGCTGGGATCGTTCAACATCGCGGGAATCAGTCGCTGATGAGCCGTCGCATCAACGCCAGCGATCAACTCATAGGCCAGCCGCCGAGCCCGCGGCGCATGTTTCGTGTCGGCCAGAAACGCCTCCAGGGCCGGCAGAGGCAGCTTGCCGCCGCTGTTCAACTCCCGTTGAGCGATCGCTTCCGCCGCGGCCCGCACCCAGTTCGTGGTCAACTCGCCCGCCCCATCCATGCCGGCCAGAATCTCAGGAAGCTGAGCCGCATCGGCCTTCGACAACGCCTGCCACGCCGCAACCGCCTGACGATGCCCAGCGCCTTTCGGCCCCACGCCGCGGAGTTTTTCAAGCAATGGTCCCACGTCAACCTTCTCGGCCTGCGCCACGGCTGACGTCAGGCACACCGCGACACAACAGACGGCCTTCAACAAGATCGAACGCTTACACCGCATGATTAAGGTTCCTATCGCTGTGTGATGAACAATCCAACGAGGCAGAACAAACATCCCGCCGCCCAGACGGCGCGGCCGTATTGTAACGCATCACAGCGACGATGGGAAACCTACGGACAGGCTTACTTGCCTTCGGCATCCACGTCCGCAAAGAGCGCGTCGACGAATTGGTCGACGTTGAAGAGTGCCAGGTCGGAGGCCTTCTCGCCAAGGCCAATGTATTTGACAGGCAAGTTGAAGCGTTGGCGGATCGGGATCACGACACCGCCTTTCGCCGTGCCATCGAGCTTGGCCAGCACGATGCCGGTGCAGCCGGCCGCTTCCGAGAAACCTTGGGCTTGGCTCAGTCCGTTTTGGCCGGCCGTGGCGTCCAGCACCAGCAGCGCTTCATGCGGCGCTTCGGGGATCAGCTTAGCGATGACCCGGCGGATCTTGTCGAGTTGCTTCATCAAATTGACTTGCGTTTGCAGTCGGCCCGCGGTGTCAATGATACAGATGTCGGCGCTCGCCTCCAGCGCGCGGGCCACGGCGCGATGAGCGACACTAGCTGGATCGCCGCCTTGCTCGCCGGTAACGATGTCCGCCCCCGTGCGCTCGGCCCAAATCTTCAGTTGCTCGACGGCCGCCGCGCGAAACGTGTCGCCGGCGCCCAGCACGACCTGCTTGCCCTGCTGCCGGAACATGTGCGTGAGCTTGGCGATCGAAGTCGTTTTCCCCGAGCCGTTGACGCCGACGACCATGATTATCGTGGGGCCAGTGGCGGCGTACTGAATCGGCTCTTCGGGCTGAGCCATCAACTCTTTGATCTTCGCTTCGATGCTGGCCAGCACGTCGGTCATGTGAACCACGCGGCCGCGAAAGTCCGATTGCACGCGGTCGCGAATCTCGTTCGCGGGACCCGCGCCCATATCCGTCTTTACAAGAATCGCGAACAGCTCGGTCAAGAACTCGTCGTCAACCAGCCGTCCTTCGCGTTTGAACAGATCGCGGATATCCGTGTTCAGCAGCGCGGAGGTCTTCTGCAGCCCTTGCTTGAAGCGCGCGAACAAGTTTTTCTTGGGTTCGTCCGGCTTGGCGGCGGGGAGCTGTTGTTGCGCGGAGGGTGAAGACGTTTGAGCAGACTCAACCGGTTGATTTTCCGGCGGCGTTTTAGTCTTGAAGCGATCGAATAGACCCATCTCTACTCCATGTCCGACGGCGGCGGCTCTTTTTGCAGGAACCGGTCGAGCACCCCGTTGACGAATTGCGCCGACTGCTTGCTGCCAAACCGTTTGGCCAGTTCCACGGCTTCGTTAATGGCCACGCGCCCCGGCGTGTCGCTGTACAGAATCTCGTACGCACCCAGCCGCAGCACGTTGCGGTCGGTCACGGCCATCCGCGCCAGGCTCCAGTTGTCGGCCCGCGCCGCTAGCATCTGGTCCAATTCTTCGCGATTGCGGCGCACGCCGGAGAGCAGCGAGCGCGCAAACGCCACCAGTGCCTCGTCGTCATTCAGCCGGCGGCGCAGAAACTGATCCGACGCCATCGCTTCGCTCGGCGGATTCAGGTCGTCCTGATACAGGACTTGTAGCACAATTTCACGAGCACGACTGCGACGCGTCATTTCAACTCACAACTCCCATAGACGGATTGCTCCCGAAGGACGGATTGCCAATCCGTCCCACAATTATAGGACGCAAGTCAATCGCCGCTATCGCCCCAACTATGGAGTGCGGCGACTCGTCGCCGCTTTTGGAGTTTTGGATCTTCTCCGGCGGGTCTAACGCGGCCGCGTCTTTCAGTTCGCGGGAAGGCAAATTCGCTTCACGGAAAAGCAAAATCGCTGCGTGGCGGGAAGCCAAAAAATCCTAAAGCGGCGACGAGTCGCCGCACTCCAAAGGCTAGGGCAGCTTATTTAGCAAGCTCACCATTTCTAAGGCCGCTTCGGCGCACTCGATGCCTTTGTTGCCCACGTTGCCGCCGGCACGATGAATCGCCTGTTCGAGCGTGTTGCACGTCAGCACCCCGAACAACACGGGAACGCCGGTCTCGACCGCTAGTTGGCCGAGAGCAGTACTGACCGCGCGATTGATGTGCTCGTCGTGCGTGGTTTCGCCGCGGATGACCGCGCCCAAACAGAGCACCGCCACGTAGCCGCGCGATTCGGTCAGACGCTTGGCAATTACTGGGATTTCCCAAGCGCCGGGTACTCGCACCACGTCCACGCCAACGTCGGGCACGCCGCGCGCCGCCAGCGTTTGCAGCGCCCCGGACAGGAGCTTCTCCGTGATCGTCTCATTATACCGCGACACCACAATCGCAAATCGCCCGGTTGGCGTCTCGTCCGAATCGCCTCGAAATTCTGTCGCCACGTAAACCTCCCATCGACCGGCCGCCCGCCATCACCTTTTCTTCTTTGGTTTCGCCTTGGGTTTCGCGGAGCGAACGGCAGCAACCGCCGCAACTTTCTCGCGCTTCACAACCGCTTTCTTAGCAAGTTTCTTGCGAACGCTGGGGGTGGGCGGCTCAACCGAAACTTTCGCGACGGCACGTTTGGTCGTGGTCGTCCTGGCATTTGCCGAGACGGTCGCCGACGAGCGCCGCTTGCGCGCGGGCTTCGTGGAACGAGCGCTTGCAGTGGCAGCCGGTGCAGCCTTTGCCACTGCTTGCGAGCAAGCAGTGCCACCTGACGCCGTCTCCAACTCAATCCCGAACAACGCACCCAAATCTTCCTGCTCGAGCGATCCGGTTTCATCCAAAGCCAAAGCCGCATTCAGATTCGCGCCCTCGACCGCTTGGCTGATCAGTTCCAGATGGTCCACCTGACGCAAGTGAAACAGCATTTCAGGATCGGTGTCCAAGCGGGCGCCGACGCCGTACAGCACGGCGGCCACGTGCTTGCACAACACCGCCCAGTCGGGACAACTGCAGCGCATCTTGATTTCATTGGGCTCCGGAAACAGTCCCTCGCGTTGACGGGTGAGCCGCTCCATCACGCCCTGCGAAAAACGGCCTTGCAGCAGATCCATCAACGAATCGATCGACCGCGAACAATCCTGTTTGATCTTTTTCCAATCCGCTGCTTTCAACGGCGTGATTTCGACGGCGATCTGGTAGATGTCCGACCCGCTGACAATCGCCTCAACTTTGCCTCCGCTGATTTGCAGATCGACTACCGAGCCGTTGCGGACATACGTCCGGCCGCGCGGCAAGCGGTTGGCAAAGTCGCTGTAGCTCTCCAGATTGTCGCACCACGCCTGGCCCCAAAACGTGGTCGCAATCGCACGGCCGCTGATGTTCACCGGCTGAAGCTGGCGACCGTTCTTAGCTAGGTTTTGGGCATGTTTGGCCGCATTTGCCCGGCGCTTCGCCACGGGAACATAGGGCCGAAATCCATAACCGCCGTATCCCCATCGTCTTGCCATGAGAACGCTCCCAGAATCGCTCCATCGACCCAGCCGGCGCATACCCGCACGCAGGCCCACCGACCATCAACCTAACGCACGCTCCGCAGACGGGGCAATATCGGTTTGGCTGCCGTCACGCCATGAAACCGTCTGTGGCATCACTTTGGCTTGCGTGTCTTGCGACCCGGTCGCGAGGGTTCGATCAATGGCGACATGAGCTTTTCGTAGAGCGCGAACAAAAACTCCACGCGCTGCCGGTCAGTCGAAAACGGCTGTTTTCGATAGCATCGATCGACGGCGCGGTCCAGCGCCGTGTGGGCGCGGACAAGCTTGACAGGCGTTACCAATGGGTCGTAGAGGTCATCCAATGTCGAATCGGGATACTCAGCGCGGGCATCCAGCACCTTTTGCGCGGCGGTTTCGACCGCCGCTCGCTGCTTTTCCGTCGGCTCCTCCGGCCAGGGATAATTGTTGTAGACGAGTTTGCCTGAATAGCGGAATCGAGACTCCAGTCGACCGCAGACCGTCTTCACCCACGCCATGTGCATCGCAGAAGTTAGCACGCCAAACTCAAAGAACGAAGCATTTTGAATGAACAGGCAGCTATCTCCGACGATATACTTTGGCGGGTAGAAACTGATTGGGATGTAGTTGCGATTCTCGGACGAGTGCCGCGGAATCAGGACGAACTCCGACTCCGGCTGTCGAACTTCGCCAAACCGGGACGGAACGGTCGCTAAGTCTCGCGTCGTGGCGCGCGAACTAGCTTTGCGATAGTTCCGCACTGCTTCGACCCGCCGTCGAATTTCCGGCAGACTTCGGATTTCGGCGGGCGTCGCGTCTGGCAGCCAAAGACACCATCGCTGAATTCCGTGCAAGTATTCTTTGGCGGTGAGCAGCGGTCGCACAAATCGCCGCGACTTGGGTTCGTCACGGCAAAGCCGCTGTTTTTCTTCGTCCGTCAACACGAGGTTTCCGTCGTCGTTTGGCATGTTGCCAAATTGAATCTCGGAAACGGCGCAAAGCGGGCGGCTGCGGCTTTGCAGAACGACGTTGGCACTATCGATCAGATACGGATTGATATTCCGTGCCACAAACGCGGTCGCCTCGCCAGTGATCGCGTTGTCGTCGAAGAGTTGCTTGCCGTTTGGCACAACGCGCTGCGAGAAGCCAATGATCACCACGTGGACATGTGCCTTGCCGCGAGCTTCGCTTTCCCAGGCGAACGTGCGGTGAGCAAACGCGATCTTGATGTTGGACTCACCAAGCTTCCGCCACAGGATGCCCGGCTGTTCACCTTGGGTAATCGAATTCGTCGATACGAACCCAACGCGGATGTCGGAGCCGTCAATGTAATTCGCCGCTTTGACGTACCAACAGGCAACGTAGTCCAGCGTATGCACGCCTTTCACGTCGCCAAAAATTAGCCGCATGTCATGCTTCTGGTCGGTGTTTCTGGCTTTCTTCCCCACGAACGGCGGATTGCCGAGAACGAAATTGCATTGCTGCGGGGGCAGGATTTTTTTCCAATCGAGCCGCAGCGCGTTGCCGTGAACGATGGTGGGGGACTTGGTTAGCGGCAGCCGCACGTAGTACTGGCCGAACGTCGCCGACAGTCGCAGGTTCATCTGGTGGTTTATCAGCCACATCGCGGCCTCTGCGATTCGCGCGGGCCATTCGTGGATTTCGATGCCGTACATCGCGTCCACGTCGACGCACGCCACGTGTTGGATGTCGAGCACGCGCTGCCCGTTGGGATTGAGCGCCTTGAGAACTTCGATCTCCAGCAAACGAAGTTCGCGGTAAGTGACCACCAGAAAATTTCCGCAGCCACACGCCGGATCGAGGAACCGCAGTTGTCCGAGCTTCTTGTGGAAGCGCCGCAGTTCCATCTTGCTCTTTTGTTTCGCGCGCTTGAACTCCACGTGTAAATCGTCGAGAAACAGCGACCGGATGACCTTCAAGATGTCTCGCTCGGAAGTGTAATGCCCGCCGATCTGCCGCCGCTGTTTCGGCTCCATGATGGCTTGAAACAGCGAGCCGAAAATCGCGGGCGAGATTTGTGCCCAGTCGAAGCGCGTACAGGCGATTAGCGAGTTACGCATGTCGCGATTGAACTCGGCGAACCCCAGATGCTCGGCAAATAGTTCGCCGTTGACGTACGGCAACTCGGCCAGTAAATCATCGAGATTCTTTTGCCGCTTCTCTTTCGGCGTGTTCAGCACCTCGAACAGCCGAGCCAGATGCACACCCAGATCGGAACCGTCCTCGGCCGTACGATGTTCGATGTAGTGCGTGAATGCATTGCGATCGAAGATCCCCGTGTCTTCCGAGAACAGGCAAAACAGCACCCGCACCAAAAACCGCTCCAAAGCATGCCCGGTATAGCCGCCGTCTTCCAAGGCGTCGTGCAGATCGCCCATGATGCGAACGGCTCGGACATTGATATCGAGATCGTCAAACACAGGCGACCACGCTATTTGGGCTTGCGCGTCTTCCGGGCCGGCGGGACCGGTTTGATCAAGGGCGATGTGAACTTCTCGTAAAGCGCGAATAAAAACTCAATACGCTGCCGGTCGAATGTGAGTGGCTGACTTCGATAGCAACGATCGACGGCACGATCGAGCGTAGTGTGGGCTCGGACGAGTCTCGCGGGCATCACCAGGGGGTCGTAGAGATCAGCGAGCGTGGACTCAGGAAACTCCGCCCGAATTTCCAGCACCCTTTGCGCCGCCGCCTCGACCGCAGCACGCTGCTTGGCGGTCGGCTTCTCCGGCCAAGGATAATTGTTGTAGACCAGCTTGCCGGAATACCGGTACCGCGACTCCAATCGGCCGCAAATCTGCCGCACCCACGCCATGTGCATGGCAGAGCTCAAAACGCCGAAATGCCACAACACGGCATCGGGGACGATCAGACAAGCATCGCTGGTCAATACTTCGGGCTGGATGAAACCGATGGGCACGTAACGGCGCCGTTCCGAGGAAACTCTGGGGATGAGCAAATAGCTCTTGGCCGGCATGTTTTCCACGTGGAAGCTTGTTGGTTTATCGGCAATTTTTTTCGTCGGTCCGCTTTTGCTCGCGTCTCGGAACGCCCGCACATTCTTCACGCGCTTCATGGCTTCCGGCATCTGCCGCAGCTTTTTTGGCGGACAGTCGCCAAGCCACAAGCACCAGCGTTCGATGCCGTTGATAAACTCTTTCGAACCCAGCCATCGGCGAAAGTACGGGGCCGCGGCAGGCTCTCGCCGGAGAAATATCTCTTTCTCGGCCGGAGTAAATAGGTAATTCCCATCGTCGATCGGCTTGTTGCCGATTTCAATTGGCGGAACGTCGCAAAGCGGCTTTTGGCGATTGGTGATCGCCAGGTTCGGTCCTTCGATCAGGTACGGGCTGATGCTTTGGACGTTCGTTACGCTCACACCGCCGCCGGTCGCGTCGTAGTCGTAAATGCGCTTGTGGTTTTTGGCATGCTGTCCAAAGCCGATAATCACGACATGCACGTGAGCTTTACCTCGCGCTTCGCTTTCCCACGAAAACGTGCGGTGAGCAAACTGAATCGAGACGCCGTGCTTTTGAAACAACGCGTTCCACAACAAACCCACCTGCTCGCCTTGCGTGATCGAATTGGTCGAAACGAATCCGACCGAGATGCCCGTGCCGTTGATGTAATCGGCTGCCTTGAAGTACCAGCCGGTCACGTAGTCGAGCAGGCCGCTGTTTCGCACATCTTTAGCCGCAAGCTTCATATCGTCTCGCTGCGAGGCCGTCTGATACTTCGCGCCCACAAACGGCGGATTCCCCAGGACGAAGCGGCATTGATTGGGCGGCAGGATTTTTTTCCAATCGAGCCGCAGCGCGTTCCCGTGAACGATGGTGGGGGACTTGGTTAGCGGCAGCCGCACGTAGTACTGGCCGAACGTCGCCGACAGTCGCAGGTTCATCTGGTGGT